>NZ_DAIOIA010000183.1:0-3607 GCF_036744435.1 Propioniciclava sp.
CCAGCCGGGGCCAGGAAACGAGGTTCGAGGCTCCTGCGGCACGCGTTCGGTGAACCAGGCAACGAACCCGTCTTCTCGATTCACACCCATCCGGGCGATGGGCCTCACCGAGGTTTCGAGTTCGTGCGCCACCTCGTCGGCGAAGGCGTGCCCCTCCTGCGGGGAACTGAATGCCGAGATGAAGTCGCTCCAGTCCGCGCTGTCGAGTTCGAGGGTCGTGACGCTCGCTCCCGGGGGGATCGCCTCGGCGTTCACACTCGCCTGGGGGACGCTGGTGAGTTCGTAGCGGCCTGCAGCGACGGGCCGCACGACGTGCCCCCGTGCCGTCAGCGATTCAAGGAAGGCCTCTCGGGAAAGAGTGTCGTCCATCCCTGGCCTCCGGGTGCTCGTCTCGTCCGCGCCGGGGCTGCTCGGATCCGGTGCTCGGCTGGGTCGAGGATGTCACAGGGCAGCGTCGGCGTCGTCTTCCCTCCAGGCGCGTTCCACGCGCCGCAGCTTCGTTCCCACGACCGAGCGGTAGGGCTGGAACGCTGTGGCCGGCGGGCGGACACCGAGCCGCCGCCACAGGGTCGCCAGTTCCGTGCGCACGGACGCCTCCGCCTGCGCCGAATACGGGGAGATCTCCACGTCGAGCGTCTCACGCCCGACCTGCCGGACGCGGTACTCCTCGAACCCGTCGGCGTGCACGAGCGCCCGGCTCACCAGGTCGGCGAATACCGGCGTCGGCGTCCCGTCGGTGGTGGGGAGCAGCAACGTGTCGTCCTCGCGGCCCTCGATCCGCTCCAACGCGCTCAGGACGCTGCCGCACGGGCAGGGCGTCTCGCGGGCGACCAGCACGTCGCCCAGCCGGTACCGGACGATCGGTTGGGCGCGCCGTCGCAGGTCGGTGACGACCGGCACGAAGCGACGCTCATCCAGCGGCTCCCGCTCGATGATCACGTGGTCCTCGTTGAGGTGCAGGACGCCGTGGGCGCAGGTGTGCGCCAGGAATCCCTCGGTGCATTGGTAGAGCTGGTGCAGGACCGGCAGGTTCATCGCGGCTCGAATGTGGGCGGCGTCGCGCGGGTCCAGCACCTCGGCGACCGCATACACCCGCTCCGGTGCGAGGGTCAGGTCGCCCCGTGCGACGGCGTCCGCGATCCGGCGCAGCATGGACGGCGGCGCGACCAGGATCGTCGGCGCGAAGGCGCCCAGCCGCGCCAGGTTCTCGGCCTCGGGGGCGTACAGGTCGAAGTAGGAGAACGTGACCGCTCTCGACCCGACCGACTCGTACAAGGTGTTGTCGGCGCGCAGGAACAGGGCGATCCGATGCCCCCACAGCCGGTGCGGCGGCAGGGTGCGGGCGAGCACGGTGCCCGCCCAGGCGTCCCGCTCGGCCGGGGAGACGACGAACAGGCCACGATGCCCGGTGGTGCCCGACGACAGCCCCACCGAACAGCCCGCCAGGTCGCCGGTGAAGTCGCGGCTGCGCTCACCGCTCAACGCCAATTCCTCGGCCTGGGCCCGGGTGAGCGGGACGGTCACCAGGTCGTCGAACCCCGCCATCATGGACGCCTTGTCCATCGTCGGCAGGTCGGCCAGGCCCGCATCGGCGGGCACGTCGGCGAACCGCCGCGAATGCCGCCTCCAGAAGCGGATTTGGCGGCGTAGCAGGCGCAGCTGATGGGCTTCCAGGGCGTCGCGGTCGCGCCAGCGACGCAGCCAGCGGGTCGCCGCGAACTCGGCGACGATGCGTGGCTTGCCCATCAGGGCAGCACGACGCGGGTGTCGTCGGTGTCGTGGCTGAACAGCACCCGCAGCCCGGCGCCCGCGGCGTCGCCCAGCAGGGCCGCCGTCCGGGCGTAGGCGTGGGGCTGGTGCTGGATCAGCCGGGGCACCAGCCGCAGCTCGCGGGCGTGCGGGACGAACTCCGCTCCCCAGGAGGCGTCCCCGGCCAGCAGCACCGCGTCGTCGACGAGCGCCCCCAGGTGGCCGCGCGCATGCCCGGGCAGGTGAACCAGCCGGTAGGCGCCGTCCCCCCACGGATCGAAGGCGTCCAGCGTGACGCCGGGGGCGACCTCGGCCGGCGCGAAGGAGGCGTCGCAGACGATCTGCAGCCGCGCCTCCCAGCCCGGTGGCAGCAGCCCACCGAGGACGCCCTCGCGGATCTTGGGGGCGTGCAGGCTCATCGCGACGCCCTCGGACAGCAACAGTTCGGCGTCCGGGAACGCCCCCAGCCCGCCGATGTGGTCAGGGTGCGCATGGGAAAGGACGACGTGGCTGACGCTGCCCGGGTCGATCCCGTCGGCGAGCAGTTGGGCGGCGATGGTCTGGTGGGGCTCGATGACCGGCGGCAGGAGCCGTCGGTACAGCGCGCCGGAGGTGCCGGTGTCCCACGGCAGGGCGGCGTAACCGGTGTCGAACAGGACGCGGCGTCCGGCACCGTCGTCGAACAGGTAGCAGGCCGAGGGGAACACGCGTCGCTCCCGGGGGGCTCCCCTGAACATCGCCGCCAGGTCGTGATGTGTCGAGCCGCACACGTAGCGGGTCAGCCGGGCGGGCGGGTCGCCGTGCCGCGGTGCGCCGACCGCCCGGGGTGAAGCCGCGTCAGGCGCGGACTGCTGCACAGGAGCGCCCGCCGCCGGATGCCCCGCGCACGCCGAGGGCGCGCGGTAGGCGGCGCCGATGCGCTCCAGGGCGGCGTCCAGGCTGATCAGCGGCTCGTAACCCAAGTCGGCGCGGGCCGCGGAGATGTCGAGGGTCTGGGCGTAGGCGATCGTCGTCACGGTGTAACGGGTCAGCGGCGGCTCGGGACGCGTCGGCAGGACGCCGCACACCCCCTCGAGGACGCCCGCCGCCGCATAGGCGACCCAGCGGTTCAGCCGCCGGTGACGCGGGGGCAGCCCGCAGGCGTCCAGCAGTTGATCCAGCAGGGCCGCGAACGGGCGCGGGTCGCCGTTGGTGATGTTGTAGGTGCCCGCCCGCGGGTCGCCGTGATCCAGGCTGAGCCGCAGCGCGGTGGCGACGTTCTCCACGGCGGTCACGTCGATGAGCTGGGTGCCGTCACCGAACACGGGGACGCCGATCCGCTCGTAGACGCGCAGCAGGCGCGGCACCAGGCTCGGATCGCCGACGCCGATCAGCCCCCGGGGGCGCAGGATGACCGCCTCGGGGACCACCCCGCGGGCCTGCGCGGCGATCACCAGCCGCTCGGCGGCGAGCTTGCTGCGGATGTACTCGTTGAGCTGGTTGCGCGGGTCCGCGTCGGCCTCGCGCAGGCCGAGGTGGTCCCGTGGCGCGGCGTACACGCTGGGGGAGGAGACCAGGACGAACCGGCGCGCCCCGTTGCGGTGCGCGAACTCCAGTGCCGCCCGAGTGCCCGCCACGTTGGCGCGCTCGAAGTCTGCTCGGCGGCCCCACGGCGTCGAGAGGGCGGCGGCGTGGATGACGGCGTCCACGTCGGTGCGGTGCTCGGGCAGGACGCTGAGATCGCCGACGATGAGGTCGGCGGCGGCGTCGCCCAGGGCGCGGAGCGCGGTCAGGTTGCGGCCAGTGGCCACCACCGTGTGGCCATGCTCGGCCAGATCGCGCACCAGGTAGCGACCGAGGAAGCCGCTGGCTCCGGTGA
>NZ_DAIOIA010000184.1:0-3472 GCF_036744435.1 Propioniciclava sp.
CGGCCCCCACCATGCAGCCCGTCAGTCCTCGACGATCTCAGCCTCAGTCGTCGGCGGAGGCAGCCTCAGTCCTCGGCGACCTGAGCCTCAGTCCTCGGCGGACGCAGCCTCAGTCCTCGACGGACGCAACCTCAGTCCTCGGCGACGTGAGGGCGCGTCGTTGACCGGCTGGGGGTCAGTCCTGAGCGCGTTGCGCCCCCATCCCCTGCCGTTGGCGGCGCGTGTGTCAGCCCAGGCGGGTGTAGAGGTCCGTCCGCAGGGAGGCCGGGTCGGCGTCGGGGGTCGGCTCGGTGACGTAGACCTCCCAGAACGGGAAGGCTGGCTCGCGTCCGTCGGCGATCACCGCCGCCATCAGGCCGCCCCACGCCTCGCCGAGAGCCTCGTAGGAACCCAGGTGAGAGAGCGTCGCGATGTCGCCACCGGGTAGCGAGGACGCCTCGATGCGGACGCCATCGACGTCGATCGGCTCGGTGAGCGCCTTGTCGACGGGGATGCCGACCTCGAAGTCTCCCGTCTCGGTGGGCATCCGGTGGTGCAGCGAGAAGGGCGGTGCGACGGGCGTGATCCCCGCGGCGGCCAGGGCAGGGAAGAGCGCGCTGAAAGCCTGGTCGAACAGGGCGGACATGCCGTCCATGGGGTAGTCGACCACCGACACGACCACCGTCGGTACGTCGGCTACCTGCAGGACGACCAGGTCGGTGCGCAGCTCGGAATGGTTGAGGTACAACGCGGACATCGTGCTCCTTGGTGTCGGCTGCCGAACAACTGCCGCTCAGGTTACTGGCCGCTCACGACAATCCCGAGCTAGCGGCGGAATCGTTTCTGCTTCTTGGGTGGATGGGCAGGACGTGCGTCCGGGAACAGCTCGTGGGTTGCCGCCCGCACGGCGGCCTCGTCGAGGGCCGCCTGCTCCAAGGCGTCGCGCGTCCCAGCCTCGGCCCGGGCCTGCGCCGCGTCGACCTCCCACTCGGCGGCCCTTTGCCGCTCGGCGGCCGACAAGGCGACCTCGTGCCGATCGACGAGGTTCCTCTGGGCTGATTCCGCGTCGATCACGTTCGCGGCGGCTCTGCGCACGTCTCGGGCCGCAGCCGTAGCCGCCTTGATGTCGGCTGTGGTGCTGCTGGCAGCCAACCCGGGCAAGGTGGCCTCCAAGCTGTCGTGGCTGGGACCGGTGATCTGGTCCACCAGGGAGGCCGTGGTGGCGAGCGTGTGCGCCAGCGCTGCTGCGGGCTTGGCGAGTGCCGGGTTGGCAATCGACCGGGCAATGAGCGGGGTGACCAAATGCGCATAGTCGGGGTAGGCGACCTCGGTGGAGAGCAGGTCTTCGAAGCGCTCATCGACGGGGAGACCGTCGGCTCCGACGAGGGTCTCCTTGGAGACACCCACCATGACGATCGCCCACAGTGCCGCCGCCACACTGGTGATCCACAAGGCCATATCGCCCCACTGACGCAGCGCGGCCGACATCGAGCCGTCGGCTGCGACGTAGTACACCGCCGCCAACGCCACCAGGTTCACCACCGCCACCAACGCGGCGAGCACCGCAGGCATCGCACGCTTGACGGCATGAGCACGGGACACCCTCGAGGTCAGGATCATGCCGTGCGTGGACCCCGAGGGGAGTTCCTGCGTCCACAACACCGAACCCCACGCCCGCTTCTCGACGCGCCCGCTGCCTGGCACAGGGGGACGCTTCCACGGCGGGCGCTGCTGGAAGGTATCGATGAGGTAGATGGCTTCCTCCACGAGGGCTACGACGAGCGTCCGGCTCATCTCTGATGCGATGTGGGAGCGTGACGCGCCCCAGTTTATGGTCAAGACACGTGCGGATCGCCATGGGTGGTGCACCCTAATCTGGTCGCATGATCGCGCCTTGTGCCCCCGAGCGACCCACCCTCCCATGCACAACCCGGACGCCACGATGAGGGGGCGCACCAGCAGCACCATCGAGACCCTGCTGCAGATCTGCCTGACGCTGTCGGGGATCTACGTGGTGGTGATGTCCGGTCCCGCCGGGTCGGTGCTGTGGTGCTTGATCGCTCTGGCGTACGTCGTGCTGCGGCTCGTGCGGCTCCGCGTCCGGCCGCAGGAGTCCATCCCGAGTGCGCGCAGCATCCGCGTCCGGCTGGCCTTCGCGATGCTGGCGAGCGCCGTCGGCCTCACCGGCGCGATGAACTCGATCGTCGGGCCGTCCACGTCGGGATTCGACCAGGTCGCCGTCCCGATGATCCTGCTGGCCTGGGCCGTCCTGCATTTTGGCTACTCGGATGTGTACCGCGACGAAGCGATCCTGGACGCCTCCCAGGGCAAGCCTCGCGCCCTGGAGTTCGCGGGTGACGCCGACCCGGAGCCCTCGGACTACGTGTACTTCGCGTTCACCGTCGGTATCTCGTTCGCCACCAGCGACGCCAGCATCACCACCCCGCACCTGCGCCGCATCGTCACCTGGCATGGGGTGCTGAGCTTCCTCTACAACACGGCCATCGTCGGCGTCGCGATCAACCTGATCACCAGCATCAGTTGAGGCAGGGTCCTCGCGCGGGTCAACCCGCACAAAGTAGATAGCGGAGTGCCCACATCACCCCCACTGACGCACCGCACGCCCAGGACCGTGCCTCCACCCCGCTCGCCACAGCGCCCCGGGTCAGGGGATGTCTGGCGCGGGCGCAGCCTCGATCGGCTCGACGCTGAACCGGCGTCCGGTTAGCACGGGGACCCTCTGGCGCACCTCGGCGATCCAGGCCGGGTCGATGGTTCCGGCGATGGTGCCGGGACGCCCGCCCGCGCTGGCCACAACCACACCCAGCGGGTCGAGGATGGCGGAGCGTCCGATGCACACCGGCGGGGTCTGCCCGCAGCCGACGACGTAGATCGTGTTCTCGATGGCCCGTGCGGCCAGCAGCGTCGCCCAGTGCTCCTCTTTCAGCGGGCCGGCTACCCACGCGGCGGGCACGAGGACGGCCTGCGCCCCGGCGTCGACCAGACGGCGCGTCGTCTCAGGGAACCGCAGGTCGTAACAGGTTTGGACGCCGAACGTGACGTCTCCGAGGCGGAACACGGCTGGTTGCTCGATGTCCCCAGGTGCGACCGCATCGGACTCCCGGTAGCCGAACGCGTCATAGAGATGCAGTTTGCGATACGCGGTGAGCAGTTCGCCCGCCGCCGAGACGGCGACCACCGTGTTGTGGACGCGGTCCTGGCCGGGGATCGCCTCCGTCAGCCCGGCGACCACGGCGACACCGTGCCGGAGCGCCGCGTCCCGCAGCGCGGTGACGAACGGCCCGTCGAGGGGTTCGGCGATCGGCGCCAGATCGGTGCGGGAGTCAGGCGGGCTGAACATGGCGTTCTCGGGACACACCACCAACTCCGCCCCGGACGCCGCCGCCTCGGCCACCCCCGCAGTGAGCGCCCGCAGGTTGGCGGCTTTGTCTTCGGTGGGTGCGAACTGGTGAACCGCGACGGTGACAGGCAT
>NZ_DAIOIA010000185.1:0-3444 GCF_036744435.1 Propioniciclava sp.
GCACCGTGTTCGTCGCCCAGCGGGAAGCCGGGCTGCGCTGGCCCGCGTCCATCGCGCTGCTCGCCGCCCTGGAGGACGCCGCCCAAAGATGACGGGTTCATAGTTCACGCGCGTTGGAGGCGAGGTGCGGTCCGCCGATTTAACAAGCTCTTGAATGATGGTCCGACACTCCTCATTCTGCATACGGAGGAAATGATGAAGAGCACGACATGCCGAAATCAATGACCACTGCGCGCCTTCCGCAGGGTCACTATGACCGGACCGCACACGTTTCAGCAATGTGCGTGGACCGCCGACGAGATGGTGGGCGTAGAGGTAAGCCAGCCCATCGAGTGAACCTCATTATGCCTAGGGAGTAGCCGAGCGAAGATCAAGTTGAGCCCCCGTGCGTCGGAGCATCTGGAACGTATCAATACTGCTTACACCCATGGCCAGGCAGGCGTCGGGAATGAGGACTCGGTTACGCGCGTTTGGTTGAGATCGCTCATGCGTCACCACAGTGTGCCCATGCTCGCGGGCGTAGGCGATGAGGAGGTAGTCGGCGTTGTTTCCCGTGAAGTTGGACAGTGCAGCGGGCGTGAAACTTCGGGAACCTGCCCATGCCGAAAGTGCGCTGAAGTGTTCGGTTGATCCTTGATCGAGTGGGTGAAAGAACGAGGCGTTCTTCTCCGCCCAATCGGCGAGTTCATCGCCGCCTTGGAGGAGTTCGTCTTGCACCGCGTCGAGGCTGCAGACGACGGCTTGCCTGCACGCCTGGTCGAGCCATGCCCAGAATCCGGGAGCAATATCGAATGCGTAATAGCGGTTTTTAGCTTCGATGAGAACGTTAGCATCTACTAGAAACATCACACCACCCCCAGTTCGGCTGCAAGCCCCTCAAACGTAGAATGCTTCTTTGTTCCGAGAAGTCGATATGCGTCGCGGTAAGTAGTAGTTCCCTCGAATGCGCTGGCGATCACCGCTCGAGCGAACTGTCGACTGAGGCGTAGCGGCTGCGTGAAGTAATAGTTGCCGCCACCTTCGACCTTTCGCGCTGCAAGAATATCCATTATGCGTTCGCGCTCTGATTCGTAGCGTTCTTGATACGCGTCCCAGTCCAGTAAGTGGGCGTCGAAGATCCTCTTCAGCACCACAAGTGTACTTACCCGGTACTTTCGTGCGAGCCTTTTCAGTTCGGTCGCGTCCACCTCCCCGTGATAGTCGACGCGTAGCGCGGCGAGCGGCAGAAGCACCTCTGCGGCAACCTGGTTGCACCACCGCTCCTCGTCGATCCCGCCACGCGAGACCATCGCCGCATCGGACAAGGCGCTTTCCCCTAGCCAGATGTGTGCAAGCTCGTGGATTATAGTGAAGATCTGCGCCGCCTTGGTATCGGCTCCGTTGACGAAGATCAGTGGTGCCACCGGATCGGCAAGGGCAAACCCGCGGAACTCTTGGGGGTTGAGCACGCGGTGAGTGTTCGCGCCGACGATGCCGTTAACCATGACCAAGACGCCATTAGCTTCAATGCGGTCAATGAGTCGACGCCGCGCGTCCTCCCAGTCCGAGAAGGCGCCCCGCTCGGATAGTTCGAACCCGAGCCCGTCTCGCATCTGGTCAGCAATGATTGTCGGGTCGGTAGCTGTCGTTGCAGACCCGACGAACTCCAGCGCTGCTGCGGCGCCTTCTTGCACGTAGTCCCGGTACCACCCTTGGCGAGACTGGCAAAGGTAGATCGTGTCGAGCAGATCGGCGGACGGCCGCGGGACGGCAACGTTACCGATCGTGCGCATGTCTGGAATCGGCACATCTTCCACCGGCGGTTCAGGGAGGAACAATAGGCCCAATGGCGTATGCGTATCGTTCGCGAACTTCTCCAACTGCCTCAGGGTCGGCCGGTGCGTGCCATCCACCCACTCGCCCAGTCTGGTGGCCCGACGCTCGGTTGTCTCTTCGTCCCAGCCAGCCCGTTCGACAGCCCAGTGCAGGAGATCAGAAGCTACCTCGACTCGAACGACCATCCCGATCACCTCCACCCCTAGGGATCAGTCGAGACCCGTGCTTATTGACATTCTATGGAGGCCGACCGCGCGTGTCCCCTCGCGATGCCGCGTGAGACACGGAACCCTTGCGGGGCTTCGGGCGCAGGCGCTCGAAGCCCCGCTGTGTGACTACATGTCGCGACAGTGCTTACAGAGCGGCCAGCCGTTGGTCCCGGGGCGCCAGTTGTAGGCCGGGATCTGCTGGCCACTGGGGCAGTTGTCATGGACGTGATAGACGTCCGGATCGGTGGGGTTGCTCGAATGATAGGCCGGTACTCGCATGGCGGACTCCGTTCTCGGTGTAGGCGTGTCGTGCGACACACTCCTGAAGGTAGGGACTGCCACCGACAAAACGCTCCTTCTTCAGACAAACTCGACTTCCAAACCATCATGCAGCTCACCTCAAACCGATGGACCATCGGCATGGCGCTCTCACCGTCGTCGCGGACCACGCGGTTCGCGCCTCTCTGCTTGACCGTCAGCGGAGCTTGGCTCCGTTTCTTGGTCTCGTCACCGCACGCTCAGCGACTCCACTGCACGCAGCCGTGACTCCATTGGCGCTTGTCCTCCGGATGAGGTGTGAGAGCCGCGTAGCGCCGTCGCGGTAGCCACGTCGAGCTGAATTGACTCGACGCCAGGTTGGGCGCGGTCGAGGAGTCGGGACGATCGGGGCCGTCTCGCCCGATTGAGTGCTTGCGAACCGCACCATCACGGCAACCTGCACTCCACGTTCACCGAGACCGAGGTGGCATTGGGCCAGGTCAGATGACGCCCCCCTGGCCGAGGCCACCGGCCAGTCACGCCCTGACGTGCGGTGACCGGGCTCAGCGGCCCGATCAGTGGTGGTTGAGCTCGGAGTTGATGTTGGGGACCCGGCGGAGCTTGCCGCGGTGGATCCGGGCGCGCTCCTCGACGATGTCCAGGATGCGTGAGGCGGATTCCTCCAGCGCCATGCCGGTGGTGTCGATGACGGGGCAGCGCAACTGCTTCATCGTCTGGCCGACCTCATCCAGTTCGGCGTAGATCTTGGCCAGGTCGACGTAGCCGTCCTTCATCGGACGCCGCACCCCCAGGCCCTTCACGCGTTCGGTGCGGATCGCCTGGAGCCGCTCGGGATCCATCGACAGGCCCACGATCCGCCACCGCTCGATCTCGAACAGTTCCTTGGGCGGGGTGATCCCCGGCACCAGCGGGACGTTGACGACCTTGTAGCCCATGTAGCCCAGGAAGATCGACAGCGGCGTCTTGCCGGAGCGGGACGGCCCCACGAGGCAGATGTCACACTCGGGCAGCGTGGTCGGGGCGGCGCCGTCGTCGTTGCGGACGGCGAAGTCGATGGCGGCGATCCGGGCGAAGTAGTCGGCTTCGACGCCGACCGGACGCAGCGGCACCTGGTCGGGCTCGACGCCGCTGATCTTCTCCA
>NZ_DAIOIA010000186.1:0-3208 GCF_036744435.1 Propioniciclava sp.
TCGGCGGCGCCGATGAACCCGACCGGGCACCCCACGATGGCCGCCGGACGCGGCCCGCCGTCGAGGATCAGTTCGAGCAGGTGGAACAGCGCGGTGGGGGCGTTGCCGATGGCGACGACGGACCCTTCCAGCCAGGGTTCCCACAGCGACACGGCGGCCGCGGCGCGGGTGGTGCCGAAGGCGCGGGCCAGGTCGGAGACGCGGGTGTCCTTCAGCAGGCACACCACCTCGTTGTCGGCGGGCAGCCGGGCGGAGGTGACGCCGGTGGCGACCATGGTCGCGTCACACAGGATGGGGGCTCCGCCGGCCAGCGCCGCCCGGGCCGCGCCCGCCAGGCGCGGGTGGATGACCAGGTCGCGGGTCAGGTCGACCTGCCCGGATCCGTGGATCATGCGCACGGCCACCTTCTCCGCGTCGGCAGGGACGCGGGACAGATCCGCTTCGCGCCGGATCGTGGCGAAGGAGTCGACGTAGATCGCCGGTCCGGAATCCACGTAGGAGTAGCGGCGGGTCGGCCGGCGGAGCTCCGTCATGCCTGCGCCGCCGCGGGAATGAAGACGCCCTTCCAGGGCGTGAACACGACCTCGTCGACGTCGGTGAAGAGCGCCTCCACGCCGGCGGCGTCCAGGCCGTCGTCGCCGACCTCAAGGTGGCGTCCGCCGGGGACGTCCCCGAACGGCAGCGGGCCGGACGCCGCGGGCACGCGCGGGTCGGCGGGCACCGGATCGACGAGGGCGCCGGTCATCTCGTAGACGTGCCAGGGAGCGGTGGGGCCGGTGCCGCGGGCGCTGCAGAAACGTTCGGCGAGTTCGGCCAGCGCGCGGGCGGCCTCGGCGAGCGGCACGAGGGCGCCGTAGTGCTCACCGACGCGGAGTTGGACGGTGTCGGCGTCGAGGGCGACGAGCCCGAGATCGCAGATCCGGTCGATCAGGTCGCCGCGTCCGTCGTCGAGGACGAACGCGAACTTGCCCGGCAGGCTCGGCAGGACGGAGCTGGCGACGATGAGGGCGTCCAACTCGGCCGCGACGCCGCGCAGGTCGGCGCGACCGCCCGCGATCCCGGTCTGAGGGGAGACGGTGATGTTGCGCACCCGGTCGTGGGTGGGTGCGGGCAGCAGCCCGGAGGCTTCGATGGCGGCGAGCGCGTCGGCGTCCAGGACGCCGTCGGTGCCGGGGAACGCCCGCAACTGCAGGTTGGCGCGCGTCGTGGGGCGGATGCGCCCGTCGCCGAACGCGGACGCCGCAGCAACCAGGCCGCGGAGTTGCGCGGCGGTGGCGTGCCCGCCGATGAGCCGGACGCGGACGAGGAGACCGTCGGCGGCGGGCCACGGGCGCAGGATGCCCGGGCAGCGGTCGGCGCGGTCGCGGATGGTGACGGACATGGGTTCCACCTGTCGGGTCAGGGGGCCTGTACGCGGAGGCCCGACGATGACCGCGCGGGCGTGCGCCCGCGTGGGCCAGCAGGTTTTCGGACTCGGGATCAACCAGCCAGAGCACCTTCCCAGGACCGCTGCCTCGGCATCGTGCGGGTGTGAAACCCCACGTGCCGACGGCATCTGCCCCAGTGGTGGCCGCATACGCGGCTCGCCCTGGCCGTCCCCCTCACCGCTGCGCGTCAGTCCCGGATTCGCACCGGGTTCCCTGGGCTCGCGTCGAGCTTGACTGGCGCCCCCACCCTACCGACGCCCCTGCGCGTCCGCGCACCACCCGCGAAACCTGACCGGAGCCCCGGCCCCCGCCCAGCCTCGTCGGACACATCACGGCATGTTCTGTGCGTTCAGCGTCGACGGGGAATGCCCGATAGCTGACACGTACTCTCGAAGAGATGAAGCCGCACCTCCGCAGATGGAAAGCCTCCTTTGTCGCCCTGGCAGTCGTCCTGGGCATGGCATCGTTCCTGGGCGCCACGTACCTCGTGCTCAGTTCCGTCGGCGCCCGGGCCTCCGCCAAGGCCGCTCTCGAGGATCTGAGCCAGCATTGGGGCATCGAGTTCCCTCCTGCCAGCCTGTCAGTCGTCCAGCGCCGCACCGAGGCCAACATGGATGCGAAGTATCGGCTCACCGTCCTTCAACCCACCCGGGACGCACGCCTCGAGGGAGGTTTCCTCGACCCCGTCGAGATGGCCGGCACCGCCCTCACCGCGGAGGAAAGCGAGTTCGTCGAGTCGGTCAACACGAGCCTCAGTCCCCAACCCCTGCTCTCTCCCCATGCCACCGTCAAGAAATCGATCCTGACCCAGCCATCAGATCGGTACCCGGCCGCGCGAGAGACCCTGCTCACCCTCTACGACCCTGCAACCAACCGGTTCTTCCTCTACGAAGAGCGCTGGTAGGCCCCTCTTGGCTCTTTGCCTCGGAATCCGGCCGGAAGCCCACATGTCCACCAATCAATCTCGCGAGAACGCACTTCCACCCCCTGAAAAGGCGATGCCGCACAGCGACCGACCGCGTGCGCCGCAACCACGCGCCGTCCTCCCGCCGGATCCGACGAGCAACCTCCCTCTCCTCCGCGCTGAGGCCACCACCACGCAACGCCACACCGGTGATG
Source organism: Propioniciclava sp. (assembly GCF_036744435.1). Lineage (NCBI taxonomy): Bacteria > Bacillati > Actinomycetota > Actinomycetes > Propionibacteriales > Propionibacteriaceae > Propioniciclava > Propioniciclava sp. Next base: position 2,547 of record NZ_DAIOIA010000186.1, read on the forward strand.
CGGCGCCGCATCTTCACATCGTCCCGGTCCGCCGAGCGTGGCATCCACTCATGGAGGCTCCATGAGTCAGCGGTGTACCCCCACCCCCGGGCCAGCTCGACCAAGGCCTGCGCACGCTCCGCCGACAAACCTTCGAGCCCTTCCATCCACGCCTCCCAGTCGGCGTCGTACACCAACACGGCATCCTCCGGCGCCTCAACCCGACGCCCCACACCATCACTGGGCTGACCAGCCGCCTGTGAGGCCAGCCATCCGCGCTGCCGGCGCCGGAAACGACTCGTGTAGTTCCACAGGAGGGGCCCGATCTCCCGACGTTGAACCGCTTCCCAGAGCCGCACCTCGACCGCCACTCGCGTCACATCGCTGAAGCACACCTGCCGCTCTTGCGGGTTGCCCCCCGAGCCACGATGCGGCTCCGGCCAGTCCTGCATCACCGCCTCGATGCGGGCCGCGTCCTCCTGCCGCAGTCCCTCGATCACGACCGACCACGCCGCAGCTGGCCAGTCCGCCGCCTCGTCCTGACCAGGTCTCTCACGCGGGGACACCCCATCGTCACGAGCGATCACCCGGTTCGCCCAGCGCGGGAACAGCTCACCCAGCCTAAACGGGCTCTTCCCAGATGAGGGTGTAGCCCACTTCGCCGCGCTTTCGGCGCGTCGGTG
>NZ_DAIOIA010000187.1:0-3178 GCF_036744435.1 Propioniciclava sp.
GGCACTGGGCGAGCCCGCCGGGCGACTCCCCTGCCTCCCGGGACGCTTCGGCCAGCTGAGCACCGCCTTGCTGCGACAGACCTGACGTCAACCGGCGATGTCGCGCGAGCGTCGCCCGTGCAGGATCCCCCACAGCAGGCAGCCCGCGACCAGAGCCCAAAAGGCCGAGCCGATGCCCGCGACGACCAGCCCTGAGGACGCCACCACCACGGTGAGGACCGCGGCCACACGCTCGCTCGGCACAGCCAGCGCCTGCTGCAGCGACCCCACCAGTGCGCCGAACAGGCCGACAGCCGCTACCGTCGTGAACACCCCGGCCGGGGCCGTTTCGGCCACGGCCACGATGGCGCCGGCGCCCAGCCCGAGCCCCAGATACAGCACGCCTGCCGACACCCCGGCGATCCAACGCCGGTCGCGGTCGGGCCCCGCCTCGGGACCGGCGGCCAGTGCCGCCGAGATGGCGGCGAGGTTGATGGCATGTCCTCCGAAGACGGCGCCGATCACACTCCCCACACCGGTGCCGCCGATGGCGGCTCGCCAGGGGGTCGCGTAGCCGAAGCTGGACAGCACGGCGACGCCGGGGATGTTCTGGCTGGTCATCGTCACCAGGTACAACGGCACCCCCACGGCGATGATCGTGGGCAGGTCGAACGCCGGCGCCACCGCTTCCAGGGCGGGGGCGGCGTGCGTCCAGTCGGCCCGTCCGAACGCCCCGGTCGTGGCCAGCGCACCGAGTGCTGCCGCGAGCGCGCCGGGGACGGCCCATCGCGGGGCCACGCGCACCAAGACGGCCCAGGTCAACAGCACCGCCCCGATGGCGAACGGGCTGGTGGGCAACTCCTGGAACGGAGTCACGCACAGCGACACCAGCACCCCGGCGAGCATCGCACTGGCGATGCTGCCCGGGATCGCGCGGACGAGACGCGCCAGCGCAGGGACGAGGCCGGTGAGCGCGAGCAGTCCCCCGCACACGATGAACGCGCCCACGGCCGCGGCGAAACCCTGGGACGGCGTCGGGGCGGAGGCGAGCAGGGCGGCACCCGGGGTGGACCAGGCGACCGTGACTGGCGCGCGGCTCCACCAGGACAAGGCGATACAGGCCAGGCCGACGGTGACGGACAGGGCGATCAGCCCGGACGCCGCCTGGGTGGGGGTGGCGCCCATTCTCGCCAGCCCGGCGAGCACCACCGCGAACGACGACGCGAAGCCCACGACCGCCGTCACGACTCCGGCCAGGATCGGGGTCCATGCGCTGCTACGGCCCGACTCGTTCATGTCGGGTGACTCTAAAGGCGCGACGCCAGGGCGCTCTGCGGTGTCCGCCGCCCAGGAACGGCCAGCACCACGCCCACGTGCCGCTGCCACTCCGGGAGGGGCGCAGCGTCGCTCAGAACGAGCGCCGGGTCAGTCGCCGACGGTGTCGATCCCCCGGGAGACGATCAGCGGATCAGGCGGGGTGACGACCGAGTCGTCGCGTCCCTCGTAGTCGAACTGGTTGAGGAAGGCGCGCATCGCGTTGAGCCGGGCCCGCTTCTTGTCGTTGGAGCGGATGGTGATCCAGGGCGCATGGTCGGTGTCGGTGCGCTCGAACATCGCCTCCTTGGCGGCGGTGTAGTCCTCCCACCGGTCCAGGGATTCCAGATCCATCGGGGAGAGCTTCCACCGACGCACCGGGTCGATCTGCCGGATCGCGAACCGGGTGCGCTGCTCGCGCTGGGTCACGGAGAACCAGAACTTGGTGAGGTGGATGCCCGCGTCGACGATCATGCGTTCGAACTCGGGGGCCTGTCCCATGAAGATCTCGTACTGCTCGTCGGTGCAGAAGCCCATGACGCGCTCGACGCCGGCCCGGTTGTACCAGGAGCGGTCGAACAAGACGATCTCGCCGAACGTCGGGAAGTGCTCGATGTAGCGCTGGAAATACCACTGCCCCAGTTCGGTGGTCGTCGGCTTGGTCAGCGCGACCACCCGCGCCGCCCGCGGGTTCAGGTGCTCGGTGAAACGCTTGATCGTGCCGCCCTTGCCCGCGGCGTCGCGGCCCTCGAACAAGATGATGTGGCGCACATCGTGGTCCTGGCTCCAGTACTGGAGCTTGAGGAGTTCGACTTGGAGCTTGTACTTCTCGGCCTCGTACTCATCGCGCGTCAGCAACGTGTCGTAGGGGTAGTCCTCGCGCCACGTCTCCACGGCCCGGCCGCCCGGATCCACCAGCATGGGATCGGGGCCCTCCGCATCACCGACCGAGTAGCCCTCGTGGACGAGCTTGTCGATGAATTGGCGCAGATTCTCGCGCTGACCAGGCCCTTCATCGATCATCTCTTGAAGGCTGTGCTGGTCCATGACACTCCTGATTCGGCCGCGGTGGTGGTACCTCCCAGACTAACAAGCCCAATCGACCTACAGTGGAACTGTGAATGACGCATTGGTGTGGATCGACTGCGAGATGACCGGCCTCGACCTGGAGACGGACGCTCTGATCGAGGTCGCGGCGCTCGTGACCGACGGCAACCTGAACGTGCTGGGCGAGGGCATCGACGTGCTGATCACCCCTCCCACCGAGGCGCTGGAATCGATGGGCGACTTCGTCCGCGACATGCACACCAAGTCGGGCCTGCTCGACGCCCTGGCGACCGGCACCACCTTGGAGGACGCCGAGGCCCAGGTGCTGGCCTACATCCGCGAGTGGGTGCCCGAACCCCGGCAGGCACCGCTGGCCGGCAACACGATCGGCACCGACCGCAGCTTCCTGGCCCGCGACATGCCCGCCTTGGAGGGTCACGTGCACTACCGCAACGTGGACGTGTCCACCATCAAGGAGCTGGCACACCGCTGGTTCCCGCGCGCCTACTTCAACACCCCGACCAAGTCGGGCAACCACCGGGCCCTGGCCGACATCCAAGAATCCATCGAGGAACTGCGCTACTACCGCGAGGCGGTCTTCGTCCCCGCGCCCGGACCGGACGCCGCCGCCTTGCGCCGGATCGCTCGGACCCACCAAGGCGCGCTCACGGGCCACCGCCACCCCAAGGCCCCTGCTCCCACCGCCTGACGCCCGCTGCGCTGCCCCGATTTCCTGTGGCCGGCGCCACCGGCTATGCTGACCTTCGCTGTTCGCAGCAATGGTGGGTATAGCTCAGCTGGTAGAGCACCTGGTTGTGGTCCAGGATGTCGCGGGTTC
>NZ_DAIOIA010000188.1:0-3173 GCF_036744435.1 Propioniciclava sp.
CGTGCAGCTCACTGATGGTCTGAATGGCCATCGTCTCGCTACCCGCGATGCGGTCGAGGCGGCGCACGATGAGGGTGTCGCCCTCGCGCAAGTAGTCGAGGCAGGCGAGCCACTGCGGGCGCTCTGCGACGCGGCTCGATTCGCCGTGGTCGACGAACACGCGCGCAGCTCCGGCGGCGCGCAGCTCGGCCTCCTGAGCGGCCGGGTTCTGGTCGCGCTTGGACACCCGCGCGTAGCCGACGAGGTTCGTCATGACTCGCTCGTTTCCGGCTGCGAGGGCTCCCCCGCGGCGGTGCGCGCGATGCGGCGCAGGCGCGGCACCACGAACACGATCTGGACGGCGACGAACACGGTCGAGGCGATCATGCCGGGGAGCCAGCCGGTGCCGTCGATCCAGAGCGATGCGACCCAGAGAACGATCGCGCCTTCCGCGATGATGAACGCCCAGAGGAGGCGCTGCGCGCCCGCTCGGGTGGTCCCCATCGGGTCACGTCGACTCGTCACGAGGAGAACGGCAGTCACGGCGAGGGCAGCAACAGCGACCCACGAAAGGAGGTTCGGCAAGAAGGTGTCGTACATGGGTTCTCTCTATCAATCACGACCGACGTCGTAGCGCTGGCCGGGCCGCTGCGGCGGCCGCTTGCCGGTGCCTGCATCGGTGCCCGGTCGAGTCGCCTCGGTGGCCGGTCGGGGGAAGGATGCCCGGTACGGGGACCGGTCTCGGGTGACGTCGCGTGCGGCGTCCGGCTTGCTCGCCTGGGGTGCCGGTGGCCGCTCGACGGCCATCGCTCGGAACACGGGAACGAGAGTCGCGGGCTGCGGCTCGTACTTGTCCCGATCCGGGCCGGAGAGCATCGACGCCTGGTTCCATAGCTCTGGCGTCACGCCGGACACGGCGGGGCTGTAGTCGAGGCGGTACGGGCTCAGCTCGGCCACGTGCTGCATGAACAGCTTGGCCGTCCGACCGTTGCCCTCGCGGAACGGGTGGGCCTGGTTGACGTACGCGAACACCTCGGCCGCTGACGCTGCGAACTGGTCGCGGTTCATCGTCGACCACTCGGAGCCGCGAACGATCCGGCTCGCGTCGTTGAGGTAGTGGGGCACGTCGGCGGGGTGCGCGAACTGGCTCAGGTTCTTGCTGATCCCGACCGTGCGGTACTCCCCCGCCCACTCGTAGACGTTGCCGAAGAGCTGCGCGTGAATCGCGCGCACGTGCTCGGCGTCATACGTCCTCGGGATCGAGACTGCGCCGCGCTCGATATCGAACTGCTGCGCGTTGGTCTCGGAGTACTCACGCTGCGCGAGAGCGGCCCCGTCGCGCTCACCGTAGAGGTTGCGCAGCACGGGGCCGCCAGGCTCCCAGAAGTACGAATCCCAGGAGGAGAACTGCGACGCCATCAGCTCGCGATGGCGTGTGCGCGATGACGCTCGGCCGCGCCCGCTGCGCGCCGGTCATACTCGCTCTTGTCGATCGCGCCGCGGGCGTAGTCGGTCAGGTTCTCGACGTCCTCGCGGTTCGGCACCCAACCCTCGTGCCAGCTCGACGCGAACGTGTTCACGACGTGCGTGCGCGTGGCGTTGTCCAGGGGCTCGAACAGCTCCGGCCAGCGGGCCTCGATGTTGAACTCAGCGGCCATGACGGCCCCCTCTCCTCGGTGTGCTTCCATTCTACCAGCTCACCCGAAAACGGTCTACATAAGGTTTCGGGCGGTTCGGGTTTCGGGGCTTAGTTTCGGGTGGTCGGGATGCGGCGTGTCGACGTCGACGAGAGCTGCCGTCACCCCTCCCCCGGAAACGATCATTTTTGGCTACCACTTTCTTCGTTGGAGGATTCCGACAGTTTGTGGCAAAGCATGCCCGTGTGGCTTCATCTAGTTCAGGCGCGGGCGATCTGTTGAATGACTTGGATGGCCACGGCGACGACGAGCGCGTTGTAGAAGAAGCTCACGATGCTGTGTGTGAGGACAAGCCACCGCATCCGCACGGTGGCCACGGTGGCGTCGGATGTCGCGAACGAAGTGCCGATCGTGAACGCGAAGTACAGGAAGTCCGCCAGGCCGGGATGTGTCGTGCGGGGGAATTCGAGCGCGGGATGCTCGGGGTCGCGGTGTTGGAGTGTTTCGTAGACCTGGGCGAAGCCGGTGTGGAGCAGGTGCCAGGACAAGATGATGCCGATCGCGGCCGCCACTCCGAGGAATACCGTTTCCCCTCGGGGAGCTTCGGCGGGAACGCGGATTGTGATCGCGAGAACGGCTGCGTTCACCCCGACGAGACTGGCCATGAGCGGTAGCACCCACGACAGTGTGTCTAGGGTTCCCGATCGGCGGCTTCCGTCTCGGCCGGTGATGCTGCGTCGCCAGGTGAGGATTGACCCGGTGAGGAGATATGCCGTCGCTAGTGCTTCCCACACGATCAGCACGACCACGCTTCCGGAGAGCACGTACCCCACTGCCACGAGCACGGTCACGAGTTCTGCAGCAGTGACGAGGTAGTCGGCCCAGCGGTGCGTTCCCTCGCGTGAGGGCCGCTCTGCGTCCATGATCGCTTCCCCTCAAGATTCGCCAGTCTCAGCAACCCTACAGCTTGGTTACCTTCCGGATGGTAACCTTTGGTTATGGGAACTGAGACACCGCATTCGATCATCGCCGCGGCCTTCGCGCAGCTGGAAGAGGGCGGGTCGGTGTCGTTGGATTCGGTCGCCCGCGCGGTCGGGTTGACGAAGCCCGGAGTGATGTATCACTACCCCACTAAGGAAGCCCTCATGCTCGCGCTGGTCGATTCGGTCCTGGACCGGTGGGAGAGCGAGCTCACCGCCCGACTCGGGGTTACTTCGTCCCAGGCGGGCCCGCATGATCGGATCCGCGCCTACCTGGACTGGTCGCTTTCCGGAGAGTTCAGCGAAACAGACCTGGTCGCGATGAGCGACCCGAAACTACGCCGCACCCTCACCCACCGGTGGACGGAGCGCCTCGCACCCTGGCTGACACTGCCGACCGATCTAGCCCCCGACGTGCGGGCGCGACTGATCGCCGCACGACTCCTCGCCGATGGCGGCTGGCTCGCCGACGCCACCAACTTCTTTCCCCCCACACCCGATGAACGCGCCCGCGTTCACCTCCTCGCCCACAACCTGATTAAGGACTAGCAAATGAAGAAATGGCTCCTGCTCGCTG
>NZ_DAIOIA010000189.1:0-3172 GCF_036744435.1 Propioniciclava sp.
GCCTGCGGGAACCTCCCGCCCTTCTCGCGATTGATCAATGTCTCCGGGCAGTACAGCTAGTCTGGTCGGCAGTGTGACCTGAGCGAGGAGACGACATGGTGAAGGCCCGGCGCGTGGTCGCCACGGGGATCGCGTTCGCGACGGCGCTGAGCCTGGCGGCCTGCTCGACGGGGACCGTTCAGGTCGGGCAGCGTCCGCACCAGCCCACCGGCACGTCCGCTCCTTCTGCCTCGACGGGGCAGCCGTCGGCGATCCGTCTGAGTTCGCTCCCGAACTGGACCGAGCCGACCAAGAGCGGCGCCACCTACACCCGGCCGTTCACCGACTCCGAGGGCACCTTCTCCTGGTCGGTGGTGGACGCCAACGGCATCGCGATCTCCTACACCCCCCGCGAGCAGGTGGTGTTCGGCGAGGCCGACCAGTACAACCAGGTTCCCGGCGTCCTGACGTTCCGTGGCAACAACCACCGCACCGGCGGCACGTACGGGACGCCCACCGTCACCCAGGAGCAGCTCAGCGTCCTGTGGACCAAGCGCATCGGCGAGATCCGTGGTGAGGGCTCGTACTGGCCGGGCGCCGGGTGGACGGGACAGCCGTTGCTGGTGCAGTGGCCGCGCGAGACGAAGGTCACGATGGGTCTGGCCGACAAGTTCGTCAACGACGACAGCTTCGTCGAGGTCATCTATCCCGTGTTCGAGGGCAAGATCTACCGGCTCGACCTGGCCACCGGCGAGGAGACCAAACCGCCGATCGAGGTGGGCTGGGGCTTCAAGGGCACCGCGTCCATCGACCCGCGCGGCTACCCGATGCTGTACGCCGGTCAGGGCCTCAACGACACCAACGGCACCTACGGCCCGTGGCGCTACCGGGCGTTCGACCTCATCCGAAACAAGGAGGTGTGGCACATCTCCGGGCTCGATCCGGCAGCGCCACGCCACGAGTGGGGGGCGTTCGACTCCTCTGCCTTGATCGACGCCGAGACCGACACCCTGATCGAGCCCGCCGAGAACGGGCTGATCTACAAGGTGAAACTCAACAGCGTCTATGACCCGGCCGCCAAGACCGTTTCGATCAATCCGGAGGTCACCCGGTTGCGCTACACCGCGCCCGGCAACGTCCGCTACGGCATCGAGAACTCCGCGGTCGCCTATCGCAACCTGATGTTCGCCGCCGACAACTCCGGCAAGCTGTTCGGCTGGGACGCCACCACCTTGCAGATGCTGTGGATGCGGGACGTCTCCGACGACACCGACGCGTCCCTGGTGCTGTCGGAGGAGGGCGACGGGGTGTTCCTGTACACCGGCAACGAGGTCGACAACCGCATCGCCGATGGCAGCCAGGATTCGATCACCAACATTCGCAAGATCAACGCGCTGACCGGTGAGCAGGTGTGGCAGTACGACATTCCGGCGTACTACACCGGGATCAACGGCGGCGTGCTGTCGACCCCAGCCCTGGGTACCGGCCCGTCCGCCGACATGGTGTTCTTCAATGTCTCCCGGACGACCGCCCCGCGCGAGGGCGACATGGTCGCGCTGGACAAGACCACCGGCGAGGTCATCTGGCGGCGTCACCTGGGCAACTACTCGTGGAGTTCCCCCACGATCGTGACCACCTCCTCGGGGACGCAGTACGGCATCCTGAGCGACTCCGACGGTGTCATGCACCTGTTCGATCCGCAGACCGGGCTCGACATCCACACCATCAGCCTGGGCAAGAACGTCGAGGCGACGCCGTCCATGTTCGGCGACACCCTGGTGGTGGCCTCCTACGACCGCAACATCTACGCGATCAAGCTGAGCTGACGCCGGGGGCGGATCGCCGCTCCTGGTGGCGCCGGATCGCGGCCTCGTAGGCGTCCAGGAGTCCGGCCAGGTGCCGCTCCTGTGAGGCGACACCCCGCGCTTCAACCAGCACCTCACTCATCGCGGCGACCCGCGCGGGTGCGTCCCGCAGCCCGGCCAGCGTCGCGGCGAGCCCAGCTGCGTCGGGAGACGCGGCGAGCAGGCCGCCGCCGTCGGGCACCACCTCGGCGAGGTCGGGATCGAGGTGGACGACCGGCAGGCCGGACGCGACCGCCTCCAGCATCACCATGGGCTGGTTGTCGAAGTCGTACGAGCTGGACACGAACACGTCGTGGGCGCGCATCCCGGCCAGCACGTCGGCTTGGGGGACACTGCCGCGCAGCGCGATCCGCCCACCCGCCCGCGAGGCCCGCGCGCGAACGCGGCGCAGCGCCATGCCGTCGCCGAACATGGTCGCCCTCACCCCGGGTGTCGCCGCGACGGCGTCCACGAACACCTCGGGGCGTTTCTCCGGGGACATCCGGCCGCACCACATGACGCGCAGGTCGCCGTGCGGCCGCCGCACTGCGGGCATCCCCACGGCGTCCAGCACGGACGCCTCCAGCCCGTTCGACAGCACGCTGACGGGCGTGGTGACGCCCTGATCCAGCAGCTTGGCGGCGAAGTGGCGCGACGGCACGATGACGTGGTCGGCGGCATTGGCGTGGCTGACCATGAGGCGCCACATCCGGCGGGCCAGCCGAGTGCGGGTGTACGGCGTTCCGCCGCGCACCGGGGGCCCGTGCGGGAGCCGTCTGCCGTGCAGCGCGGCGAGCAGCACGGTGGTCAGCGCGGGCATCGGGAGAACGTGCCGGGTGTAGACGTCGACCCGGCCGTGCATGGTCTGGACGACGGGCAGGCCCAGCGTCCGTGCCGCCCCGAATCCGCCCAGCGCCGCGAACATCTCGCTGTGCACGTGCACCACCTCGACGCGGCGGGACGCGAACTCGGCGCGCAGCGCATCCTCGACGCCCGCGGGCGGCCAGGCAAACGGAAAGCCGTCGGGCCGAAACACCCCGGACACGGGCAGCGCCACCACCCCGGGATCGGTCGACGGCTCGGCGAGCGGGGCGAACACCGTCACCTCGTGCCCGGCCTCGGTGAGGGCTTCGCGGTGCGCCTTGACCACCGTCTGCACCCCGCCGAGGGTGGGCAGGTAGTAGTCACTCACGAGGGCGATCCGCACGCCGGACACTGTACGGCCCGGGTCGCGACGCGGCTGAGGGGACGTTGACTAGCATGAGCGGCATGCCCCGCCCCGCACGCGTCCTGGTCACCGGAGCCAGCGGCTTCCTCGGTCGCTACCTGGTGCGCGATCTGGCCGAGCA
>NZ_DAIOIA010000190.1:0-3153 GCF_036744435.1 Propioniciclava sp.
GCCAAGCACGCCGGGGCGTCCCGGGTCGCGGTGAGCGTGCACCGGGTCGGGGGCGGCGTGGAGGTTCGCGTCGACGACGACGGCCGGGGAGGCGCCCACGAGGGCAAGGGCGCAGGGCTGCGCGGCCTGCGCGACCGCGTCGAGGGGCTCGGTGGCACCCTGGTGGTGTCTTCCCCGGACGGCGGACCCACCACGGTGACCGCCTTCCTGCCCACCGCGGGCGACCCGCACTGATCGGAGCACCCATGCGCCTCGTGATCGCCGACGACTCCGCCCTGCTCCGCGAGGGGCTGCAGGCGCTGTGCACCGAAGCCGGTCATGAGGTCGTGGCGGCCGTCGGCGACGGCCCCGCCCTGATCGACGCCGCCGCCCGACACCGGCCTGACGTCGCGGTGATCGACATCCGGATGCCGCCCAGCCACACCGACGAGGGGCTGCGCGCCGCCCTCACGCTTCGGCGCCAGCGTCCCGGTGCCGCGATCCTGCTGCTGAGCCAGTACGTCGAGGTCGCCTACTTCGACGACCTGGCGGCGACCGGAACCGGCGCGCTGGGCTACCTGCTCAAGGATCGCGTCTCCGAGGTCGACGAGTTCCTCGCCGCCCTGGAGACCGTCGCGTCGGGCGGCAGCGTCCTCGACCCCGACGTCGTGCAGCAACTCCTGCGCCGCCGCCGCGACCCGATCACCACCCTCACCCCGCGCGAACGCGACGTGCTCGCCCTCATGGCGCAAGGCCACTCCAACGCCCGGATCGCCGCCGAGTTGGTCGTCACCGAAGGGGCGGTCGAGAAGCACACCCAGCGGATCTTCGCGAAGCTGAACCTGGGCCCCGAGCCCGGCTCGCATCGCCGGGTGACCTCCGTGCTCTCCTACCTCGGCTCCGACCTGACCCACGGTTGACCCGGCCGGACCGAGAAGCGACGACCCTGCGGCGGGCGGCACGGACTGGTAGTGGTCCGCCTGCAGGCGTCACAGCAGCGACGGCGCCCAGCCCTCGGGGGCGGTGAGGTTCACCATCCACTGCACGCCGAACCGGTCGGTCACGTCCCCGTAGAAGGATCCCCACTCCTGCGCGGTCAACGCGACGCCGATGCTGCCGTCGACGCCCAGCGCGGCGAACCAGCCGACGACCGTGTCGGCGTCGGCAGCCCCCTCGGCCATGAACGCGAGGTACACCCGCGTCCCGCCCCAGGTGTCCTCGGCGCCTGGCTGCGCGTCGGAGGCCATGAGGGTGAAGTGGTCGGTGACCAGCCGGGCGTGCATGATGCCGTCCACGCCGTCACCATTGTCGGGCAGGGGGAGGTAATCCGCGTGGCCACCGAAGATCTCGCGGTAGTGCTCGAAGGCGGTGCGGCTGACGCCGAGAGGGAAGTTCAGGTACGGCACGAGGCTGATGGACATGGTTCCTCCAGTGAGGTGAACGTGGCGCGAGAACCCCGCGCGTCGGTCACTCTAGGAGCCGTCGCCGACAGCCCACCAGGGTCCGCGGTGCGGAGTTCCCACGACCACGGACCTACCCGGCGTCCGGGATCGCTAGCCTGTCCCGGTGACCAGACGAGGGCCCGGCTACCCGGCGACCGTGCTGTCCCGCACCCTGGTGGACGACCACCTGGTCCGCCTGGAACTCGGCGGGCCGGGGCTGGCCGGGTTCGCGTCCACGGGGATCCCCGACGAGTGGGTCGGGCTGGTCGTCCCGGGCCAGTTCCAGTCGCGCTACTACACCGTCCGCGCGTGGGACGGCTCCCGGCTCGTCCTCGACGTCGTGCTGCACCCCAGCGGGCTGGTGACCCAATGGGCGGCCGGGGACTGCGTCGGCGACGAGGTGACGATCCAGGACGCCCAAGGCTCCTTCTCCGCCGCGGTGGACGCCCCGTGGGTGTGGCTGGTGGGCGACCTGACCGCGCTGCCTGCCATGGCGCGGATCGCCGAGTCGCTGCCCCCCGGCGTCGATCTGCGGGTGTGGGCCGAGGCGCCAGCGCCGATCCCCGGCTACTTCCCCGAGGCGTTGACGGCGTCCGGGGCGCTCACCTGGCTGACGGCAGAGCTAGAGGGCAGCGGGCTGGCGTCCGTGGTCGAATCCCTGACGTGGCCCAGCGGTGCGGGGCACTTCTGGATGGCCGGGGAGTCCGCGCAGATGCGGGCCATCCGCCGCCACCTGATGCACGACCTGGCCGACGCGTCCTTCACTCACGACGTGATGGGCTACTGGCGTCACGCCGCCCGCGCCCCGCGTCGGGCCGCCGACCCGGGTCCCGTCTACCGGGCCGGCAAAGCCGCCGGGAAGTCGGACGCCGAAATCTGGGCCGACTACGACGCGCAGCGGGACTGAAGCGCAGCGAGACTGAAGCGCGCAGCGGGCGAGGGCGACCCTGCTCGGGACCCTCACACGGCATCCCTGGATTCGCCCAAGCCGGAAGGACGCTTGGCGCAGGTCGGTAGCGTTTCGCCATGTCAGCCTCACGCATCTGGGCCGCGCTCGTCGCGCTGACGGCCTTCGCCCTGGTCGGCTGCACCTCTTCGACGCCGGGGCCCTCCGCACCCGCGACGTCCGTCCCCAACACTTCCCTCCCGGCCAGCCCCTCCGCCCCCAGCACGCCCGCCTTCTCGGTCGAGCCCCGCGCCACGTTCGAGACGCCCTGGGCGATGGCGTTCCTGCCCGGCACACCCTGGCTGGCGATCACCGAACGCACCGGAGCCCTGCATCTGCTCGATCCGGCGTCCGGACGCAGCGTCGCGGTGGCGGGGGTGCCCAGCGTCCGGGCGGCGGGGCAGGGAGGGCTCGGTGACATCGTTCCCGGGCCCACGTTCGCCGCCGACTCGGTCGTGTACCTGAGCTGGGTGGAGGGCGACGGCGCGTCCTCGGGCGCGGTGGTCGGGTCCGCGCGGCTCGTTGTCGAGGGTGACGCGGCCCACCTGGAAGGGATGAGGGTGCTCTGGCGGCAGCCACCGACCACCGGGACGGGTCACTTCAGCCAACGGCTGGCGTTCTCCCCCGATGGTGCGCACCTATTCGTCAGCTCCGGGGATCGCCAGAAGATGACCCCCGCCCAGGACCTCACCTCCGGCCTGGGTGCCATTCTGCGGCTCCTGCCGGACGGGACACCCGCCCCGGGCAACCCGTTCGCCGACCGGGGCGGACGCGCCGCGCAGGTGT
>NZ_DAIOIA010000191.1:0-3119 GCF_036744435.1 Propioniciclava sp.
GCCCTGCTCGGCCCGCGCCCGGCGGCGGCGGGCCGCCCGCGCCGCGCCGCGTCCCGCCGTCTGCTCGATCATCGGGATGGACAGTTCGTGAGCGCTCATCGGTGGCCCTTCCGGGGACGGCGAGGCTCGGCCGAGGTGGCGATCCTGCGCGTGAGTGCGAAGTTGATCAGGGCGAAGGCGACGATCACCACGAACAGGATCCAGGCGACCGCGGACGCCATCCCGAAGTTGCGCTGGTTGCCCCAGCCGACCTCGTACATGTACATGGTCACCGTCATCCACTGCCGGTCGGCGCCGCCCAACCCGATCTGGTCGAACATCCGCGGCTCGTCGAAGATCTGCAGGCCGCCGATGGTGGAGGTGATGATGACGAAGATGAGGGTGGGTCGCAGCATCGGCAAGGTGACGAAGAGGAAGGTGCGCAGCCTGCCCGCGCCGTCGACCACCGCGGCCTCGATCACGTCTCTCGGGATGGCCTGCATCGCGGCCAGGAGGATGAGCGTGTTGTACCCGGTCCAGCGGAAGTTCACCATCGTGGCGATGGCCAGATGCGAGGCGAGCGCGTCCTTGTGCCAGCCGATCGGGTCGAGGCCCACCTGGGTGAGGACGGCGTTGACGAACCCGGACTGGTCGGCGAACAGCTGATTGAAGATGAGGCCGACCGCGACGGGGGCCACCACGTACGGCACCAGGACGCCCATGCGCCACAGCGTCCTGGCGCGAAGGTTGGCGTCCAGCACGGCCGCGATGAACAACGCCACCAGGACCTGCGGGACCGAGGACAGCAGGAAGATGCTGAACGTGTTCCCCATGGCCTGCCAGAAGCGGTCGGATCCCAGCACAGCGGCATAGTTGTCCAGCCCCGTGAAGCCCCGGTTCCCCGTCAGGAGCCCCCAACTGTGCAACGACACGAAGGCCGTGTAGAGCAGGGGGAACATGCCGACGAGGGCGAACAGCAGGAAGAACGGGGCCACGTAGAGGTAGGGGGCGGTCTTGACGTCCCAGCGAGACAGGCGGCTGCGCCAGACTGAGGTCGGCGCGTGCGGGGTCACCACAGCAGTTGCTCCTTCGGCTCAGGGAGAGGGGGCGGCGGGCCGTGCGGACACCCAGGTGGGCACCCGCACGGCCCGTCGGATCTCAGCCCAGGGCTGCGACTTCCTTGGCCGCCTTCTCCCAGGAGGATGCGGCGTCATCGGTGTGGTCGACGTCGACCCGATTGATGGCGTCGGAGATGGATTGCCGGATCGCGAAGTAGTTGCGCCCCTTGAACGGCACCACCGTCACCGCGTTGGCCCGGTCCGCGAAGATCTGACCGGTCTTGGCGTCGTTGAAGAACGGCGCGGTGGCATTCAGCAGGTCGGAGTTCGTCAGCGCGGCGACCTGGCTGGGGAAGGTGCCCTTGGCCTTGAACGCCTTGATCTGCTGCTCCGGGGCGGTCAGCCAGTCAGCGAGCGCCTTCGCCTCGGCCACGTGCTTGCCCTGCGCGGGGACGGTCAAGAAGGAACCGCCCCAGTTGCCGCCACCGCCCGGGAACACGTTGGCGATCTTCCAGCCGGTCACGCCCTTGGCGTTGCCTTCGATGACGCCCGTCATCCACGCCGGGCACAGCATCGTGGCGAACCCGTTGTTCTGGAAGGACTGCTGCCAGTCGGTGCTCCACTGGGCCAGCCCAGCCGACAGCTTGTCGGTGCTCGAGGCCGTCAGCACCTGGTCGTACATGTTCCGCATCGCCGTGTTCTGCGCCAGCGGGATGATCGTCTCCTCGGGCTCGGTGGAGGAGAACGCGTTGGGGACCTGGTTCACCATGCCCTGGAAGGTGGCGTCGGCCGAGTCGTACCAGGCCACACCGGGGCTGGCCTGGACGAACTTCTTACCCAGCGCGAAGTAGTCGCCCCACGACGAACCCATGGCCTTCGCCACGGCGTCCGGATCGGAGGGAAGCCCGGCCTTCTCGAACAGGTCGGCGCGGTAGCAGACCGCTTCCGGGCCGATGTCGGTGCCGTACCCCAGCAGCTTGCCGTCGGTCGTCGTAGCCTGCTTGACCTTCCAGTCCAGCTAGCGGCCCTGCACGTCGGACGAGCTCAGGTCGGTCATCAGGTCGGCCGTCTCCATGATCTCGGGCAGCCAGTCGACCTCGACGGCCTCGATGTCGGACAGCCCCGAGCCGGCGGCGAGCTTGGTGCTGAAGTTCTCGCGCGCCTCGTTGCTGGTGGCGGCCTTCTTCTCGGTGACGGTGATGTTGGGATGCAGTGTCGTGTACTCGGCCAGGAGGTTGTCGTAGCCGAACTCGTTGAACGTGGCGACGGTGAGCGTGATCTTCTCGTCCGTCCCGGCGGTCGGGGTGGCGGGGCTCGAACTACACCCCGCCATCAACAGGGCCGCGCCGGCGATCGCCGCGACCCCCGTGATGATTCGTGAACGCATGGAGACTCCTTTGTCATAGGACCCTGGCGCTGCTCCACCACCGTTTCTGAGAGCGCTCTCAGGCCGTGTTCTCATCACAGATGAAAGCGCTCTCATCGCCAAGGGCCGCAACCGAATCGTTATCCAGGACGCCGTTGTGATTGCGTCGCGTCGGGCGTTCCCGACGGTAACCCCGTTCTCCCCCAGCGCCCGCCATCGACGCAGGTCCACCGCCGGGGCCGCAGCGACGTTCCCGTACGGGTGACACCGGGCGTGTTTCCTTGCCAGAGGCGGTTTAGCGGCCCCATACTGAGCCTCGACTCACTCGCCCATCACGTTCCACAGGAGGAACCGTCATGTCCGCAGACCCGTCCCAGAGCCCGCTGGATGTCATCGAGCCGTCCCGTCGTTCCGTCGTCAAGGGAGCCTTGGTGGCGTCCGCGTTCTCCCTCCCGGTCGTGACGACCCTCGGCCTCGGCGGCACGACCGTCCTCGCCGAAACCCCCAACATCTCCGGGCAGACGACGACCGTCCCGAGCGGCTCGACGACCGCCTCCGCCACCACGGCCACGCCCGGGACCACCGCCGCGCCCACCACGGACCCGACGACGACCACCACGGAGAACCCGGAGACCACGGCCAGCCCCAGCCCGACCCTCGGCGTCACCACCTCGACGACGACCACCACGACGACCCTTCCGTCGACGGAGACCACG
>NZ_DAIOIA010000192.1:0-3110 GCF_036744435.1 Propioniciclava sp.
CGCCGAGTAGTCAGCAGCACACGCGTGACGCGGCCGGTCCCTGAGGGGCCGGCCGTGTCACGCGTCCGAACTCAGTGGGCGATCGCCTCGCCCGCGCCCGCGCCGGTCATGGAGCGGACCTCCATCTCGGTGGCCATCTCCTCGTCGCCGCGCACCGGCGACGTGATCGTGCCGAGCCATCCGGCCAGGAAGGCCAGCGGCACCGACACCAGGGCGGGGTTGGTCAGCGGGAACCAGGCGAAGTTGACCGCCTCACCCAGCATCGCCGTCTTCGATCCGGAGATCGCGGGGGAGAAGACGATCAGAACGACGGAGCTGATCAGGCCCGTGTAGATCGACCACACCGAGCCGCGCGTGGTGAACCGCTTCCAGTACATCGTGTACAGGATGGACGGCAGGTTGGCCGAGGCAGCGACGGCGAACGCCAGCGAGATCAGGAACGCGATGTTCTGCCCGTTGGCGACGATGCCGCCCAGAATCGCCAGGACGCCGATGACCACCGAGGTGATGCGGGCAACCTTGACCTCCTGCTCGGGATCGGCCTTGCCGTCCTTGATGATGGAGTTGTAGACGTCGTGGGCGAAGGACGCCGACGCGGTGATCGTCAGCCCCGCCACGACGGCCAGGATGGTCGCGAACGCCACCCCGGAGATGACGCCCATGAAGATCTCTCCGCCGAGCACCAGCGCGAGCAGCGGAGCGGCGGCGTTGGCCCCGCCGGGCGCGGCCACGATGGCCTGCTGACCGACGAGCTTCGCCGCCCCCATGCCAAGGACCAGGGTGATCAGGAAGAAGGCGCCGACCAGACCGATCGCCCAGGCGGCCGAGCGGCGCGCCTCCTTCGCGGTCGGCACGGTGTAGAACCGCATGAGCACGTGCGGCAGTCCGGAGGGGCCCGCCACGAGCGCGATCGACAACGACAGGAACGACAGCTTGGTGAAGTCGGTCGCGCCGTACTGCTGCATCGGCACCAGCAGGTCGCGGCCGTTTCCGGTGGCCGGATCGAGGGCCGCTGCCTGAGCCGAGGACAGCAGGGTGGACAGGTTGAAGCCGCTACCCATGAGGACCAGGAAGGCCATGATCGCGGCGCCGCCGACGAGCAGCACAGCCTTGATCATCTGCACCCAGGTCGTGCCCTTCATGCCGCCGATCAGCACGTAGACCACCATCAAGACGCCCACCAGGGCGATGACGACCGACTGCATGGTGCGATCCGAGACGCCCAGCAGGAGCGCCACCAGACCACCCGCTCCCGCCATCTGGGCGAGGAGGTAGAGGAACGAGATCGCGAGCGTCGACGTCGCTGCGGCGGTGCGCACCGGCTTTTGCTCCATGCGGAAGCTCAGCACGTCGGCCATCGTGTAGTGACCCGTGTTGCGGAGCGGTTCGGCCACCAGATAGAGCGCCACGATCCAGGCGACGAAGAAGCCGACGGAGTAGAGCAGGCCGTCGTAGCCGTAGAGGGCGATGGCACCGGTCACGCCGAGGAAGGCTGCCGCGGAGAGGTAGTCGCCGGTGATCGCCAGGCCGTTCTGCCGTCCCGAGAAGGCGGCGCCGCCGGTGTAGAAGTCCGAGGCCTTCGACTTCTGCCGGGTGACGGCGATGACGATGCCGAGCGTCCCGGCGACGAAGAAGCCGAAGACGAGGATGTTGATGAGCGGATTGCCGTACTGGGTGGTCTCCAAGAGGGTCATGCGCCCGCTCCCGTCTCAAGCTTGGCCTTCAGCGCCGACGAGATCGGGTCGAGCTTCTTGGCGGCGTAGTTCATGTAGAGCACCGTCCACAGGTAGGTGACGGCGAACTGGGCCAGGCCGAGTGTCATGCCGACGTTGACGGCGCCCAGCAGGGGTGTCGCCATCGCTGCCGGCGCGTAGATCGACAGCAGGACGTAGATGAAGTATGAGACCAGCCCGGCGATCGTCATGGGGAACGCGAAGCGGCGGAACCTCGACCGAAGCGTGCGGTACTCCGGGGAAGCCGCCACGGCGATGAATGCGCTCTGGCTAGGCGATACGTGCGGCTTCTCGGTGTGAACCAGTTCCGGCAGGGGCCAATGGTCCTCAGGGAGGTGGAACTCGCTGTCGTCGTTCCACGGTTCCTGGGGGGTTTGTTCAGGTGTTGGCGTCATGGCGGTCGCTCCTCACGCGGCCGAGGGCCCACTATCGGCCCGTTGGACATGATTGCCGTCCATCGGGTCCTGACACGGAGATGAAAGAAGTGGCACGGGAGACGATCTCAACGCTGACATCGACGACGCGGGCCGGTGGATCCGTGAGGCACCGGTGAACGCGGTTAGTCAACACTGCGAGGGGGGCTTGTGCAACACCGCACGCCCGCCGCTGGCCCGCGTCCCTCGTCCACCTGCTTGCCGCGATGACCGCGCGACGGCGGTGCGGACGTAATCTGGTCCGGTGCCGATCAGGACCTGTGTGGGATGCCGAGCCGCCGACGATCAGTCCGCGATGCTGCGGCTCGCGCGTTCACCGATTGGGGTGGTCGTCAGCCGAACGGCCCCCGGCAGGGGAGCGTGGTTGCACCCCGGCTGCGGTGCTCAGGCGCTGCGGCGGCGGGCCGTTCCGCGGGCCCTGCGAGTGGCTTCCGGTGACCTGGACGGGCTCGTCGAGGCGGTGGCGTTGGTGGACGCGGACGGGTCGGCTTGGGAAAAACAGGGGCCGACGCACTAGACTGGTAAAGCGCTTCGCGCGCTGTGCGCGAACACAACCCAGAAGGTGGGCTAACGCTCATGACCACTCGATGAGTACCCAACAATGAGCAACAACGTCTAACCGGCCTGCGCTTCCGCGGGCCTGAAGGAGAGTAGTGGCCAAGGTCCGCGTCTACGAACTCGCGAAAGAGTTCGGACTCGAAAGCAAAGAGGTTCTGACGGTCCTCAAGGACATGGGCGAGTTCGTCCGGTCCGCATCGTCAACGATTGAGCCGCCCGTGGTGCGGCGTCTCACCGAGAAACTGAAGGGCGGCTCCGCCGAGAGCCGGCCCACGCCCACGCCGTCGGCCCCGAAGGCCGCTCCCGCGCGGCCCGCGCCGCGTCCCGCGGCTCCTGCCCCGGTTCCAGCTGCCCCGACCGCGGCGGCACCGACTCCGGCCCCGGC
>NZ_DAIOIA010000193.1:0-3068 GCF_036744435.1 Propioniciclava sp.
GGGGCGAACTGCACCCACTCGGCCGGGAGCTGCGTGGAGCGGACCGCCGGGTACATGTACATCTGCCCGGGGATGTCGGCCTGCACGTCGGCGCTCAGCATGAAGTCGATGAACTTCTGCGCCCCTTCGGGGTTCTTCGCACCAGCGATGACGCCCGCGTACTCGACCTGCCGAAAGCAGGTTCCCAGGAGCGCTTGGGTGCCCGAGGCACCATCGACGACCTCGGAGGCGGGCGAGGTGGAGTAGCTGAGCGCCAGCGGACGCGGGCCCTTGCCCGCGCTGCCGGAGAACTGAACCGAGTAGGTTTCGGTCCAGTCCTTAGCGACGAGCACCCCGTTGTTCTTCAGGGCCGTCCAGTAGTCGAGGTAACCAGGGTCGCCCTCGGCGCCGACGGTCGCCGTCAGGAAGGCCATGCCGGGCGAGCTGGAGGCTGCATTGGGGACGACGAGCAGATCCTTGTACTCGGCCCTGGTGAGGTCCTCGAGGGTTTGCGGGACGGCCAGGTTGTGCGCGGCGAACCAGGCGGTGTCGGCGTTGACGCACACGTCGCCGAAGTCGATGGGCGTCAGCCGGTTCGAGTCGTCGGCTTTGAGCGCTGCGACGTCGGCGGCGGGCAGCGCGGAGGTGGCATAAGGCGTCGTGACCTGTTCGGTCAGCGCCCGTCCGGCGAAGGTGTTGTCGATGCCGTAGACCACGTCACCCAGGGGCGAGTCCTTCGTCAGGACGAGCTGGTTGACCAGGGTGCCCGCGTCGCCGGGGGCGACGTAGGTGACCTTCAGCCCGGTGGACTGCTCGAAGGACGCGAGCAGTTCAGGGCTGACGTTGAACGAGTCGTGGGTGACGACGGTGAGCGTGGTCGGGGCGGCGCTGGGGGTGCTGGCCCCCGAGGCGGCGCAGCCGGTCAGGGCGAGCGCCGCGGCCAGTGCGGCGGCGAACCCCCCGAGAAACGTGCGGGACATGGTGCTTCCTCCTTGTGTGGAGGGGCCGACCCTGGGCGGGCCGATAGAGAACTCGACTCCCTACGCCGGTGCTAGCCGGATCAGGTTCGAGGGTCTGCGGCGCTCCGCACTCTCAGCGCTCCTGTGAGCGCTCCCCTGTCTGCCTCACAGCTTAGCCCCCGCCCCCGGGCGTCGCCGCCCCCTCGCCGAGGACTGAGCCCCACCCCGCCGAGGACTGAGGGTTCGGGCGCCGAGGACTGAGGTTCGGGCGCCGAGGACTGAGGTTCGGGCGCCGAAGACTGAGGTTCGGACGCCGAAGACTGAGGTTCAGGATGCCGAGGACTGAGGGCCCAGACGCTGAGGACTCCACTCAGGCAACCGGGGTCGATTGGCCGCGGAAATGTCAGGACGCCGGCTCAGCGACGCCAAGTCCTCGACCCGGCCAGGCTCAGTCCTCGGCGCCACCAGCCTCAGTCCTCGGCGGAGGGAGGAGGTTAGCGGCCGGTCCCTGCGTAGACGACCGCCTGACCCTCGGAGTCCAGCCCGAAGGCCGTGTGCACCGCCCGGACGGCCTTGTCGAGCAAGTCGGAGTCGACGATCATCGAGATCCGGATCTCCGAGGTGGAGATCATCTCAATGTTGATCCCGGCTCCGGCCATCGCCCGGAAGGCCGTAGCGGAGACGCCCGGGTGCGACCGCATCCCGACGCCGATCACCGACACCTTGCCGATCTTGTCGTTGTAGATCAGGTCAGAGAACCCGATGGTCGGCTTTGCCGCGCGCAGGGCCGCCATCGCGGCGTCCCCGTCCGACTGAGGCAGCGTGAACGTGATCGCCGTCGTGCCCTCGGCCACCGACACGTTCTGGACGATCATGTCGATGTTGATGCCGGCCTCGGCGACGGTGGTGAAGATCTGCCCGGCCGCACCGAGCCGGTCCGGGACGCCGATCACGGTGATCTTGGCCTCCGAACGGTCGTGCGCAATGCCGGTGATGATGGGATCTTCCACGGTCCGCTCCTCTGTGCTGTCCTTGACCCAGGTGCCCGGCTTGTCCGAGAAGGACGACCGGACGTGCACCGGGACGCCTTCGCGTCCGGCATACTCGACGCACCGCAGATGCAGGATCTTGGCGCCGTTGGCGGCCATCTCCAGCATCTCCTCGTAACTGATCTGCGGGATCCGCGAGGCGCCGGGCACGATCCGCGGGTCGGCCGTGAAGATGCCGTCCACGTCGGAGTAAATCTCGCAGTAGCCCGCCTTGAGCGCGGCGGCCAGCGCCACCGCAGTGGTGTCGGACGCGCCTCGCCCCAGCGTGGTCACGTCCTTGGTGGTCTGCGAGACACCCTGGAACCCGGCGACGATGACGACGTCGCCTTCCTCCAGCGCCGACTCGATGCGGCCGGGCGTGATGTCGATGATGCGGGCGTCGCCATGCTTCTCGGTGGTGATGACGCCTGCCTGGCTACCGGTGAACGAGCGGGCCGTGTAGCCCAGGTCGTTGATCGCCATCGCCAGCAGCGCCGCGCTCATCCGCTCCCCGGCAGTCAGCAGCATGTCGAGTTCGCGGGCCCGCGGGTTCGGGGAGACCTGACCGGCCAGATCGAGCAGTTCGTCAGTGGTGTCACCCATCGCCGAGACGATGACGACGACATCGTTGCCCTGCTGCTGGGTGTCGACGATGCGCTTCGCCACCCGCTTGATGCTTGCGGCGTCGGCGACCGAGGAGCCACCGAACTTCTGCACCACCCTCACGCAGACCTCCTGAGCCGGACGCGAACGCACTGGGTCCGCGTCATCCGAAAAACGCCTCCCCTACTGTGCCACGCTCACCCGCCCTCGCGGCAGGGGTCCGCTGCCTGAACGTCCTCAGGGCTGGGACGGGGGTGAATCCGGTGTCCGTCGCCCCGTCCCGCTTGGGTGGGTCTGGGATGATGGACGCCGGAAGGAGCGCCCGAATGACCCACGAACCTGTGCCGCAGCGTCTCTCAGACGCCGACCGCGACGCGGCCGTCAACGCCTTGCGGCAGCACTACGAGGCCGGTCGCCTCAGCGACGAGGAGTTCGCCGATCGCTCCGGCAAGGCGCTTGAAGCGCGGGTGGCCTCGGAGGCCGACGCGTTGTTCACCGA
>NZ_DAIOIA010000194.1:0-3043 GCF_036744435.1 Propioniciclava sp.
ATGCCGCCCACCGTGGAGAACACGGCGAAGCAGACGCTCAGGATCGGCACCAGGATCGGCGAGGACGACACCCGCAGCGCGGCCGCTGCCGGGGTCACCAGCAAGGAGAGCACCAGAAGCGCGCCCACGATCTGCACCGACACGGCTGCGGCCAGGCCGAGCAGCAGCATGAAGATCAGCGACAGCGTCCGCGTCGGGACGCCACGGGCGGCCGCCACGTCGGCGTCCACGCTGGCGAACATGAGCGGACGCCAGATGATCAGCAGGCCGGCGATGACGATCACCGAGATCACCGCCAGGGCGCCGATCTGCGGGTCGTCCACGGCGACGATCTGGCCGGTGAGCAGGCCGAACTTGTTGGATGAGCGGCCCGAGTACAGCGACAGGCACAAGATGCCCAGGCCCAGCCCGAACGGCATGATCACCGCCGTGATGGAGTTGCGGTGCCGGGCGCGCGTGCCGAGCAGGCCGATCAGCAGCGCCGCGAGGATGGAGCCGGCGAGGGCCCCCGGGATCACCCCGATGCCGAACAGCAGCCCGGCCGAGCCTCCCGCAAACGAGAGTTCGCTGATGCCGTGGACGGCGAAGGGCATGTCGCGGGCGACGACGAAGACGCCGATCAGGCCGCCCACCACGCCCAGGATCGCGCCAGCGAGGATCGAGTTGTGCAGCAGCACCACCAGTTCGCCGTAGTTCTCGAACGAGAACAGCGAAGTCCACCAGTCCGTCATGCGTGCGTACCTCCCTGGTGGGTGTGACCATCGGCCGGTGGGGCGGCGTGCGGTGTGCTCGGCTCGACCGCGCCCACCACCACGATGCGTCCGCGGGTGCGGACGACGTCGACGGGGGAACCGTACAGCTCCGACAACACCTCGGTGCGCAGCACCTCGTCGGGTGTGCCGATGCGGATCTGCCCACCGGCGAGGTAGATGACCCGGTCGACCATGGGGAGGATCGGGTTGATGTCGTGGGTGACGAACAGGACGCCCAGGTTGCGGGTGCGGCGGCTGGCGTCGACCAGTTCGCTGACCACGGTCTGGTAGGCAAGGTCCAGGGACAGCAACGGCTCGTCGCACAGCAGCAGCCGTGGGTCACCGGCCAGCGCCTGGCCGATGCGGAGGCGCTGCTGCTCCCCGCCGGACAGCTCCGCGAGCGGGTGGTGGCGGTAGCGCTCGGCATGGACGTCGCGGATGAGCGCGTCGATCGCGTCCCGGCGGGCCTTGCTGGGCCATGGGATACCCCAGCGGTGGCCGTCGACGCCCAGCCCGATGAGGTCCTCCGCGCGCAGCGGGACGCCCTCGTCGGCGAGTTTCTGCTGGGGCACGTAGCCGATGCGCCGATTGCCGCCGGTGATGGGGGAACCCAGGAACTCGGCCGTGCCCGCAGACAGGGGAAGCTGACCCAGGATCGCTTTGAGCAGGCTGGACTTGCCCGACCCGTTGGCGCCTAGGACCGCGATGAACTCGCCCGCGGCCACGTCCAGGTTCAAGCCGCTCCACAGCGTCCGCTCCCCGAACCGGAGTGCGGCCTCGCGCAGACGCAGGACGACGTCGCCCCCGACCGGGGACGACGCCTCCTGTGAGGAGGGGAGCGTCACTGGGCGAGCGCCGCCGCCAGGGCGTCCAGGTTGTCGGTCATCCATGAGACGTAATTCTTCCCGGCCGGGAGCGTTTCCGTGAACGGGACCACGGGGACGTTGTTCTCCTTGGCGGCGTTGACGACCGCGTCGGTCTGGGCGCCGGTGGTCTGCTCGTTGTAGGCCAGCAGCTTCACGGCGTGGTCGGAGAACAGCTTGAGCGTCTCGTTCAGCACCGCCGGTGCCACGTCGCTCTCGTTCTCGACCGCCTCGGAGAAGGCCTCCGGGGTCTGGTTCTCCAAGCCGATGCCCTCCAGCAGGTAGAGCGGGACGGGCTCGGTGATGGCGACGGGCTGGCCCGCGTACTTCGCCTTCAGGTCGTTCTGCTGCTGGATCAGCGTGGCGATGGACGCCTTCAGCGTCGTCGCGTTGGAGGTGAAGGTGTCGGCGCCCGCGGGGTCGAGCTTGGTGTAGGAGGTCGCGAGGGCGTCCACGACCTTGGTCACGGTGCCGAAGTCATACCAGACGTGCTCGTTGAGCTCGTCGCCCGCGGTCGCCTCCTTGCCGGAGATCGTCACGGCGTTGAGGCGCTCGATGCTGGAGTTGTTGGCCGCCGACAGCATGGTGTCGACGAAGTCGTCGTAGCCGCCCCCGTTCTCGATGACGAGCTGCGCCTTGGAGAGGGTGAGCTGGATCTGGGCGTTGGCCTCGTACTCGTGGGGATCCTTCGAGGGATCGTCGATGATCGAGGTGACGGTCACGCGATCCCCGCCCACGGTGGCGGCGAGCCCACCCCAGACGTCGGTGGAGGCGACCACGGACAGGGTGGTCGGCGTGGCCGTCGTGGACGCGGTGGGCGTGGCGGCGGGGGAGGAGCAGCTCGCCAGCGTCAGCCCGGTCACGAGGGCCGCCAGCAGGGCGAGTGGTCGTTGGAGGAGCATGTCAATCCCATCAGGTAGTGCAGTTCGATGGTGCCGGATTCCCGGCGCACGTCCTCCAGAATAGATGATGTTTGAGAACCATTCTCACACTAGTCGCCAGGTGGCCCTCGTCGGGTGTCCCGGATTGGTTCCGCCGTGCTTCGAGCTCACGATTGGCCCAGATAGGCGGTCAGGCCGTCGGCGATCCCCTGGGCGAGCGCCTCCCGGGTGCGGGGGCGCGTCAGCAGGGTCCAGTCGTCGGGATTGTTGAGATTGCCGACCTCGACGAGAATCCCCGGGGCGGTGGCCAGTTCATTGAGGGCGGCGATGTTGGTGCGAGGATCGATCGGCAGTTCGGGAGTTCCCTTGTAGTTGGCCGGGGGAAGAGGGGAACGCTGCAGAGCGTCCGAGACCGACGTCGCCAGCGTCACCGAGGCGGCCTGTGTGGCGTCGCCTCCGTGCATCTCAGGGGAGTAGATGAGGTGGAAGCCTCGTTTGTCCTCGCTGTCGGAATCGGCATGGAGGGCCACCAAGGCGTCAGCGTGGG
>NZ_DAIOIA010000195.1:0-2967 GCF_036744435.1 Propioniciclava sp.
TCATGACCCTCTCGGTGGACGGCCGCACGACGCGGTGGGCCCGGCACAACGCCACACGACGACGCGAACTCGTGGAGGCCACGCTGCGCGCCGTGCGCACGCACGGACACGGCGTCGGCATGGACGAGATCGCCGCCGAGGCGGGCACCTCCAAGACCGTCTTCTACCGGCACTTCGGCGACCGCAACGGCCTCTACGAGGCGGTCGTGGAGTCGGTCCACGCCTTCATCTGGGGCAATCTGAGCGACGTCTGGAACCAGCGCCGCTCCCCCCGCGAACTCGTCGAGCGGCTCGCCGACGCCTACCTGGGCGTCGTGGAGGCCGACGGGGAGATCTACCGCTTCGTCACCAACCGCCCCGGCGACTCGCCCGACCCGGTGCTCGGCATCACCAATCGCATCGGCGACCAGGTATCGGCCACCATCGCCGGTTGGCTCAGCGACCAGGGGCTCGATCCCTCCCCGGCCAACACCTGGGGGCACGGACTCGTCGGCTTCATCTGGGCCGTCGCCGACCGCTGGATCCTCACCGACCTGCGCCGACCCCGCCCCGACATCGTCGCCTTCATCGGCGACCTGTTCACCCCGGCATTCACCGCCCAGACACCCATGGAACCGACGAAGGAGTCCTGAACCATGTCCACGACCGTCCACACGTCAGCCCCGAGCACCACCACGCCGCCGGCCGCCCGCCCGTCCGCCACCGGGGAGGCGCTCCGCCGCGCCCTCGATGGCCCCTACCACGACGTGAAGCAGCGCTGGCGTGACACGGTCACCGCCGACGACGTCGTCCGGGACCCGTCCTGGCCGATGGAACGGGCCCGCGCGTGGGCACTGGAGAAGCTGCTCGCCCTGATCGACCGCGGGTTCCTGGTCGCAGGCTTCCCCACGGCCCAGGGTGGCAACGGCACCCAGGCAGAGTCGGTCGCCCAGTTCGAGATGCTGGCGATGGGCGATCTCAGCCTCGTCATCAAGTCCGGAGTCCAGCACGGCCTGTTCGGCGGCGCGATCACCAACCTGGGCACCCAATGGCACCATGAGACCTTCCTGCCCGGGGCGATGCAGGGGACCCTGACCGGCTGCTTCGCGATGACCGAGCGCGGCCACGGCTCCGACGTCCAGAGCCTGGAGACGACGATCACCTACCTGCCCGACTCCGACGAGTTCGAAGTGCACTCCCCGACCCCCACCGCCCACAAGGCCTACATCGGCAACGCGGCCCGGGACGGCCGCTGGGCCGCCGTCTTCGGGCAGCTCATCGTCGACGGTGAGAACCAGGGCGTTCACGTCGCCCTCGTGCGGATCCGCACCGACGAGCACGCCCCGGCCCCCGGCGTCACGATCGGCGACCAGGGGCACAAGGGCGGCCTGCTGGGCGTCGACAATGGGACGATCGGCTTCGACCACGTCCGGATCCCGCGCTCGCAGCTGCTCAACCGCTACGGCGGGGTCGACGACGCGGGGAACTACGTCTCCCCCATCGCCAGCAAGAACGCCCGGTTCTTCACGATGCTGGGCACGCTCGTCCGGGGCCGGATCTGCGTCGGTGGCGGGGCCGCCAGCGGGGCACGCAAGGCGCTGTCCATCGCCATCCGGTACGCGGCGCGACGCACCCAGTTCCGGATGCCCGGCCTCGGCCAGGAGATCCGGCTGCTGGACTACCAGACCCATCAGCGCCGCCTGCTGCCCAACCTGGCCAAGGCGTACGCCTATGGCTTCGCCATGAACGAGCTCATGGATCAGCTGCAGCGCGTCACCGATGCCCAGGGCGCCGACCCGGCGGCCGCCCGCGAGTTGGAGAGCCGGGCTGCGGGCATGAAGGTGACGCTGACCCGGTGGGCGACCGACACCATCCAGGAGTGTCGCGAAGCGTGCGGCGGCGCCGGGTACCTCAGCGAGAACGGCATCACCTTGATCCGGCAGGACGCCGACGTGTTCGCCACCTTCGAGGGCGACAACACCGTCCTGCTCCAACTGGTCGCCAAATCGCTGCTGCAGGGTTACGCGCAGACCTGGGGGGACATGGATCTGCGTGGGACTGCCCAGGCGACCGCCCGCATGGTCGGCGAGACCGTCCTGGAGCGCACCACCGGCCGCGCCCTCATCGACCGCCTGGTCGCGAGCGCGGCCCGGCGCCCGGAGGCGGCGCAGCTGCGGGCGCGCGGCTGGCACGTCTCGGTGTTCGAGGACCGCGAGCGGCACACGCTCGAGAGCCTGGCCAAGCGGATGCGGGCCGCGGGCAAGGTCGCCCCCCAGGACGCCTTCGCCGCCACCAACGCCTGCCAGGAGCACATGCTCGCCGCGGCGCGGGCCCACACCGACCGGGTGGTGTTGGAGGCGTTCACCGCGGCGATCGCCCGCGTCGGGGATCCGTACGTGGCGTCGATCCTGATCCAGGTGTGTGACCTGTACGCCCTCACCGTGCTGGAGGAGAACAAGGGCTGGTTGCTGGAACACGAGCGGATCGACAGCACGCGGGCGAAGGCGATCAGCCAGGCGGTGTTGGATCTGAGCGCCACCCTGAGTTCGCAGGCGATCGAGCTGGTTGAGGGTCTGGGCGTCAACGAGGACTGGCTGAACGCGGCCATCCTGCGCTGAGGCCCCGGGCTAGGGTGCGGGCATGGAGCCGATCATCACCGCAGCCGGGATCCGTGCCGCCGAGGCGGACTGGTTCAGCGCCCATCCCGGCGGCGACCTGATGGGGCGCGCCGCCGATGCCGTCGCGCGCACCGTCGCGGAGTTGTTGGTTGGCCGCGAGTCGTGGGGGGTGCTGGTGGTCGCGGGCCCGGGCAACAACGCCGGGGATGCACTCTTCGCGGCCGCTGAACTACCCGAACTGCTGGGACGCTCCGTCCCGCTGTGGGTGTGGCCGGTGGCCGAACGCACGCATCCAGACGCCTTGGCGGCCGCGTTGCAGGCGGGCGCCGTGGTCGTGGACGCCGGTGCTGCGCTCACCCTCGCTACCGGC
>NZ_DAIOIA010000196.1:0-2967 GCF_036744435.1 Propioniciclava sp.
GCTACAAGGTCGGCGGCGCAGCGTTCGCGCCCGTTCACAGGCGGCTGGTGGCTTCCTTCAGGAGCTCGGCGGGGTCGAGCCACATGGAGGGGTAGTTTCCCTCCCAGACCTGGTTGCCGTCGGCGTCGATCAGGACGAAGCCGTGCCCGGGCAGGCCCGGGTGCATGCCCTTGTCGAGGGTGTCGTAGGCCTTCGAGACCGTGCCGTCGTCCAACAAGTAGGGGGTGGTGACGCCGAAGCGGTCCAGGTCGGGCTGGATCTGGGCGGCGGTGTTCATCACGATGGGGAGCACGGTGATGCCGGCTGCGGCGAAGCCCGGCTCCTGCTCGATGAGGGCCATCTGCTGGGTGCAGGAGCCGCAGCCGGCGCCCTCGTTGAAGTAGAGGATCACGGGTCCGCCGCGGTAGTCCGACAGGGACACGGTGGTGCCCGCGGTCGTCGGCAGGGTGAACGCGGGCGCCTGACCGGACGGGCCACCCTCAACCGGCCGGGCACTCCACAGGCCGAACCCGACGAGGGCGACGATGAGCGTGGTCAGCAGTCCGGTCGCGATTCTGAACAGGCGGCGACGCGTGGTCTCCTTGGCTGATTCTCGTGCCCGTTGGTCTCGGAGCTGTTGCCGGCGGCTGATGGTGGTGCGCTGGTTGCTGGGCATGGTCGTCAGTTCCTCGCGGTGTCGTGGTCGGCGATCGGGTGGTCGGCGTCGGTCGTGCTGTGGCAGTGCGGCAGGGTGGGGTCGGCGTCGGCGTGCTCTTCGGCTCCCTGGCGCGCGTCGCGGCGGCGGTCGCGGAGCGTGGTCCACACGAACACCCCGGCCAGCCCCAACAAGGCGAGGCCGAGGACGGGCTCAGGGACCGGGGCAAGCCAGCCGAGGACGGCCTGAGCGGCTTGGGTGACCCAGTCGCCGGCGGCGAGCTGGACCCAGGTGCCCGACCCGGTCATCGTCGCCGTGCCAGCGAGGGTGATGACCCAGACGCCCATGATGACGAAGGCGACCGCGACGAGCAGGTTCACGCTGTTGGTGTGCAGGCTGCGGCCGGCGACGGTCACCCTGATGGGCTTCGCCCGGCCCCAGCGTCGTTCGTTGAGGCGGGCGGCGTCCCACACGAGTGCCATGACCAGCAGCGGGATGACCATGCCGAACACGAACGCCAACCCGAGCACCAGCCCGCCGAGCGGGTTGCCCGAGAGGGCGGACAGGGTCATCACGCCTGCCAGGACGGGGGCGCAGCAGCTGGACGCGATCCCTGAGAACACGCCGAGGCTGAAGAAGGTCGCCGTGTCGCCGCGGGTGGTGTCGGGGGCGCGCAGCATCGACGGCATGGACCACATCCGGCCGCTGAGGGCCAGCAGGCCGAGGCCGATCATGAGCAGGCCACCGGCCCAGTACAGGATCACGTGGTACTTGGCGATCGCACCGGCCAGCAGACTCACCCCGAGCGTGATCGGGACCAGGACGAGCGCCAGGCCTGCCGCGAAGACGAAGGTCAGCGGGAGGAGGCGCCACCGGTTGTTCTTGACCGCAGCAGCCAGGTACGACGGGGCGAGGAAGACGATGCAGCAGGGTGCGAACAGTGCCACCGTGCCCGCGAAGAAGGCGGCCAGGATGCTGCCAGTTGCCAGGAGTTCCGAGCCCATCACGAGGCCTTCCGTGCCGCGAGGGCGCGGTCGAGCTTGCGGCGCGGGAGGCGTCCGGCGCTGAGGAACGCGCCGTCGAGCAGCACGAGGGGGAACATGGCCGGGCGGTGTTGATGGAGGAGCTTCTGGCCCTGCGGTGATTCGGCGTCCACCTGGTCGAGCAGTAGCTGCCCTTGGGTCGCGCGGTTCAGGAGTTCCGTGTGGGCGTCCTCACAGAGGTGGCAGGCCTCGGCGGTTACCAGGGTGACCATGGGCGACGCAGCCCGGGCGGTCTGGTGGCCGACCCGGGCCCAAGTGTTGTTCGTCGTGTTCACGACGACCATGGTGGTTCCCCTCACCGGGGGGACCGGTCAAGGCAGCCTCAAGATCTCGTCTGGCCTGAGAACAGCATGTGCGGTCGTCCGAGGGCGAGGGGCCGGCAGCACCTGCCGGCCCCTCGCCACGGTCGGGTTCCTACGCTGATGCGAGCAATCCCTGCATCTCCTCGATCTCTGCTTCCTGGTCGGCGATGATCTTCTGCGCCAGCTCGATGGCTTGCGGGTCGCGGCCGTCGGCGAGTTGGGTCTGGGCCATCTCGATCGCTCCTTGATGGTGGGCGATCATCGAGGTGAGAAACTGCCTGTCGAAGTCGGCGCCCGATAAGCCTCGCAGCTCGGCCATCACCTCTTCCTGGCTTCTGCCGTCCATGTCCATGCCCGAGTGGTCCATCCCGGGCATGTCGCTGTCGGCCGGCATCGGATCCTCGCCCCACGCGGCAAGCCAGCCGCTCATGGTCTCGATCTCGGGGCCCTGGGCGGCCGAGATGCGTTCGGCCAGGGCCTTGATGTCCGCGCTCTGGGCCTGCTGGGCGGCGAGGTCGGCCATCTCGATCGCACCCTGGTGGTGCACGATCATCATCTGCGCGAACGCCGTGTCTGCCTCGTCGTGGGCGGCCGCATTGCTCGGGTTCGCTGACCCTGCTGTCGTCAAGGCTGGGCTGGGAGTGGCCGCCGGCGTGGCCGAGCACGCCCCCAGCATGGTTGCCGCTACCGCGGCGCCCATCACGATCGTGACCCACTTCGGTGTTGCTCTCATTGTTCTCCTGTTTCTCGCAGACAATCGGCCGCACCCCCGAGGGAAGCGGGGCACCCGCCGTCTTTCAAGGCTGCGCAACGAAGCTTGGCCATACCTTGACCTAGATCGCTCGCCGGGGGCCCGGGGCGGCCCGCTCGGGGTCGTCGGCTCCTCTACCCGATCGGCGAGCCGCCCCAGCCGCGCCGGCGACGGTGAGGGCGGCCACGCCGGTGGTGAGGGGAACGCTCAGCACGAGGCCGATGCCGCTGCCGAGGG
>NZ_DAIOIA010000197.1:0-2830 GCF_036744435.1 Propioniciclava sp.
AGGCCGGTGAGCAACCAGAACACCGAGCGCCACCCGAACGCGACGTCCAGGTAGCCGCCGAACGTCGGGGCCAGGATCGGCGCGATGCCGACGACGCCCATCATGAGGGCGTACAGCTTCGTCGTGCCTTCCCCCGAGCTCAGGTCGCGCACGGAACTGTTCGCCACGACCACGACGAGGGAGCCGCCTGCCCCCTGCAGCAGGCGTGCCGCGATCAGCGTCCCGATGCCGGGGGAGAGCGCGGCCAGGACGGAGCCGGCCACGAAGATCGCACATCCCGCCAGCAGCGGTCCCCGGCGTCCAACGGCGTCGCTCACGGGTCCGGCGACGAGTTGCCCGATGCCCAGCATGACGAGGAACAACGTCAGCGTGAGCTGCGTGATGCCGACGTGCACGCCGAACACCGCGCTGATCTCTGGCAGTGAGGGGAGGTACATGTCGATGGCGAGGGAGGGCAGGGCCATGGCTCCCATGAGGACGGTGACGATAGCGGGCCGGGGGCGCAGCATGGTGGTCTGTGGGGGCAGGGTGTTCGGTGACATGATCGGGCTTTCGGGTGAGAGGCCCCAACGGGGAGAAGGTGGGGCGCGGTCGCATCACGCGCTCCGGGGACGTACGCTAGCAAAACCTGGACATCTGTCCAACTTAGGAGGTGGGATGGTGCCACGCACGCCGCAAAAGCGCTCGGTGGAGCGCCGCGCCGCCCTGCTCGACGCGGCCCGCACCCTTCTGAACGCGGAGGGAACCCGGGCGGTCACCCACCGGCGGGTCGCCGAGCGGGCAGGTGTGCCCACCGCGTCGGTGGGCTATTACTTCGCGTCCCGCGAGGAACTGCTCCTGGACTGCCTGCGTGCCGATGAAGAGGACCGGATCCGCACTGCCCAGGCGCTGCGCGAGGACGCGTCCCCCGCGTTGCCGCCGCGTGAGGTGGGGGAGCGGGCGGTACTGACGATCTGGGCGGACCGCACCCCGGCGCTCGTGGGGCGAGTCTGGGCTGCCATGGATGGCGTGCGCGAGGGGCCACTGCTGCGGGCGCAGGCCCACCATGGCCGGCTACGCCTCGACGCCGACCTCGCCGCGCTGCTGTCGGCGTGCGGCTACCCGGCCGACCTGGCTGGGTTCGTCCTCACCGCGGCCAACGGCAGCATCGTGAACTCCGGCGTCGAGGGGCGGGCCGAGGAGGCGTTTGCGCGGGCGTCGGAGGATGTCGCGGTCCTGCTTGACCGCCTGGGACGGTCCTCGGCGGGCTGAGGCTCGGGTCCTGGGTGGGCTGAGGCTCAGTCCTGGGCGGGGTGAGGCTCAGCCCTCGGCGGCCAGGGCTGGTCGAGGAGTGAGGGGCGCCGCGGTCGCGGAAGGAGCGGTAGGGCCCGCTCAGCGCCCGGCCGACCACCTCGTCGGGCAGGCCGTGGCGGCCTGGCGCGGCACTTACCCTCCTACGGCGGCGGTGAGAACCGGCCAGTAGCGGCCTCCACGACGGCCGCCCAGTCGAATCCCTCGCTCACGGCCGGGCCTCCGCCGTGGGCGCGTGCTTGCCGAGCGTCATCTGCTGCCCCGCGGGAATCCAGGGCTTCCCAGGCATCGTGAGCCGGTGCTTCCTAGCCATCAAGCGCCTCCTCGATCGTGGGTTCGAGGGCGCGGT
Organism: Propioniciclava sp.; assembly: GCF_036744435.1. Classification (NCBI taxonomy): domain Bacteria; kingdom Bacillati; phylum Actinomycetota; class Actinomycetes; order Propionibacteriales; family Propionibacteriaceae; genus Propioniciclava; species Propioniciclava sp. The sequence continues at coordinate 1,640 of NZ_DAIOIA010000197.1, forward strand.
GCGCGTCCTCGCTGAGGTGGGGGATCAGAGCGTCCACGGCCACGATGACCTCGTCGCGTTCCAGCGTGTAGAGGAACCCGTGGCGTCGGTTCGCCGCGGCGATCACGGCGAGGAACCCGCGCACGGCGTCGCTGACCGCCGCGTCGTAAGCCTCGCCGGGTGACAGGTCGGCGTCCGCGGTGCGCACGGCCCGCAGGGCGGCCACGAACGCCAAGCGCGTCTTCTTCGCCACTGACGCGGGGATGCCGGGGCGACCGTCCCAGTGGCGCAGCGGGTTCTCCAGGTTCTCCGCCAGCCACTCCGGCTTGCGCGGGCGTCGCACCGAGACTGTGAGGGGGCTTGCCTTGTAGGCGCGGCGCACCGCGGTGGCGACGGCGGCGGGGAGGGAGTCCAGGTCGAGGTCGCGCAGGCGCTCCCAGGCGCCGGGGCCAGGGAACGCCGTTGCGTCGAAGCCGAACAGGTCGACCATCCGCAGCGCGTCCAGGTCGCGTAGGTCGGGCAGGGCGGCCACGTCGCGCAGCAGTCCGGGCGCCCCGAACAGGTCCAGGGAGCGCACCCGTGGATGCCGGGCCGCCACGTCGCGGACGCTGAGTTCGGCGATGTCGCTGATCTGCAGCCCGGCGAGGCGCTCCAGCCCGGTCACGGGGATCACCTCACAGACGAGCCGCAGTGACACTTCGCGCCCCTGCTCCTTGGCGCGCACGCGCAGGATTCCCGGCGGAGTCCCCAGCAGGGCCAGCGAGGTGAGGCCATCCGGCAGGGTCAGGGTCTCCAGGGTGCCGACGTCGACGCTGAGGTCGGTCAGGTGGGTACGGGACAGGTCGAGGTGCGGCTGGCCATGGCCGTGGAGCGTCAGGTCGCCCACCAGGGGGGAGTCCTCCAGGAAGCCGATCAGATCGTCGCGCCACGACGACAGGTGGACCTGGTGGAGGGCGGGCCAGGCGCGCAGTGACGCCATCGTGAAGTCGGGTCCGATGCGGTATCGGGCGTCGTCGGTGAACCGGCGAGCCCGGGAGACGCGCAGGGACAGCGGCTCGCCCGTGTTCTCATCGATCAATCCCGTCAGCGCGACGGTGTCGGGGCTGTCGAGGGCGGCCTTGAATGCGGCGGTCAGTTCGTGGGGGAGGGCGTCCCACCACGCCTGCCGGGCCACCTGCCGGTCGAACGCCCAGTGCCCCCACGACGACGACG
>NZ_DAIOIA010000198.1:0-2770 GCF_036744435.1 Propioniciclava sp.
CCTCCCCAACCGGCAGGTCATCAACGAGTTGCAGCGCCAGGCCGAGGACGCGCTGCGTTCCATCCGCGACCTGGAGCGCTCCCGCTCGGCCGCCGCGATCACCGTCGCCGTCGCCCTGGGCATCGTCGGCTCGGCCTTCTTGGCCGGATCGGTGTTCGCCCTGACGGCCGGGCTGGTGATCCTGTCGGTGCCGCTGGGCGCGCTGGGGTTGCTGGGCTGGCTCGCGGGCTGGTGGTCCCACGGTCGCGTCCTGGCCCGCAAGACCGCACAGACGGCCCCCCTGATCGACGAGCAGTACGACATCGTGTTCGGGGCCAGCGAGCAGGCGTCCCGCTTGCTCGCGTGACGCCGCCGCGCCACCCCGGCGTGGGGCATCCTCGCCGGGGGTCAGGCGCGTCGGTAGCGTTCCAGGCGACGCAGGGCCGCTCCGTCGTCACGACCCATCGAGGCGGACGTCGCGTCACGACCCATCGAGGCGGACGCCGCCCCACGACCCATCCAGGCGGACGCCGCCCCACGACCCATCGGGGCAGCGATCCTTTCATGACCCATCCGGGGGTCTGCGACGTCATCGAGTGCCCGCTCGGCTGCGGCCACGTCGAGGTCCGGGCCGATGATGACGAGTTCACCCGATCCGGGCGGCTCAGCCAGGGCTGAGAGGTGGATCATGGATCCGACGAGGTGGACGACGTAACCCCGGTCGGCCCGGGGGCCTGGGACGCGCACCCGCCCCTTGATCCGGTAGGCGCCCGCGGGCGGGTGTTCCAACAGGTCGAGCAGCACACCGGGGGCGACCGGACCCCGCAGCGTCCGCGAGACCGAGCGAGCATGCGCCGACCCTGCGCGTCCGTGGCCGACGTGATGGTGGCCGACGTGGACGTGGCCGGTGCCGAGGGGGTGCCCGGTGTCGATGTCACCGGCACCGCCGCTGGGGCGGCCTGAGCCGGTGCTGACGACCTCGATGCGCTCAGACCCGTGTCCTCCCCCCTCGTCGCGGGCGCCGCTGGCCGCGGGCCACAACGGCAGCATGGGGGCCGCCTCGGTGTCGGCGGCTACGTCGAACACGAGCGTGGGATCGATGCGTCCGGCGCGGGCCGCGATGACGGTGGCGCGCGAGTTGCGCTCCCGCACCCGGCCGCGAATCCGCTCGAGGACAGCACCGCGTTCCCCGGCGGGCAGCAGGTCGGTCTTGCCGACCACGACCAGGGAGGCCGCCGCGTAGCGCAGCGGGGGCGTCGGCCAGGCGTCCACTGTGGCGAAGTGCTCCACGGCGTCCACGACGTCGATGAGGCCCGCCGGTCGGGTTCGAGACGCCGTGCTGCAGCGCAGCACGCGGGCGAGCACCGCCGGATCGGCGACCCCGCTGGCTTCGATGAGGATCGCGTCCAGGCGCAACCGCGGGTGGGCGAGCCTGCTCAGGGCGGCGTCCAGTCCCCCGGCGTCCGGCAGGCAGCACAGGCAGCCCCCGGTGATGCTGGCTGCCTGATCGATCTGGCCCGCCACCAGCGCCGCGTCGACGTTGAGGGCGCCGAAGTCGTTGATGACGACCCCGAGCCGGGCCTCCGGGGTGCGCAGCAGGTGGTTGAGCAGGCTCGTCTTGCCTGCCCCGAGGTAGCCGGTCACCGCGATGACCGGCACCCTCCCGGCGGCCACGCGCTCAGCCCTGGCGGGCCTTGAGGCGCGGGTTGCGCTTGTTGATGACGAACGTGCGGCCCCGGCGGCGCACCACCTGGGAGCCGGGCTGCATCTTCAGCGCGCGCAGTGAGTTGCGGACCTTCATGATGTTTCTCCTTGTCGTAGAGGCATCCAGGAGCGGATGCCGAGGTCGTTCAGGCGTGGGTGTCGATGGGGCCGAGCCAGGCCTCCAGGCCGTCCCAGCCGTCGTCCCAGGACCAGCCACGGGCGGCCAGTTCCTCGTCGGTGACCAGGCAGCGCGCAAAGGCCGCCTTGATGGCGTCGCGCTCGGCGTGGTCGTCGTCGATGCCGGTGATGACGATGCGGGTGAACGGGCGCTGGCCGAGATCCCATTGCTGGGTGCACCCGACGCTGGCCTGGCCGCCTGCCCCGTCCCAGACGCAGATGTCGCGGGGCCGGGTCGGCAACCAGAAACAGCCGCGGGAGCGGCGCGGCCCAGAGCCCAGGGTGGCGAGTTCCTGGGTGAACCGTTCGGGATGGAACGGCCGGTCCGAGTGCAGATCCAGCCGCCAGGCCGCCCCGTGCTCCAGCGCCGGGAGGACGCCTTCGCGCACCTCCCCGACCCACGCCTCGGTGGCCGGATGCTGGTGGACGCACGCGTCCAATGTCGCCGCGTCGAGCAGGGACAGGTCGGTGACGAGGGGGACGTGTGGTCGGGCGAGCGCGGTCAGCAGACCCGTCGCTTCGGGGCCGGGCGGTTCGCTGAGGCACAGCAGGTCGGCGTACTCCACTTGGGCGCAGGCCACCTCGGCGATCCCGCGGTCGTCGTCATCGGCCGTGGCCAGGCCGCGCTCGGCGACCAGATCCTCACCCAGCAGGTCGTCGGGCACGGTCGCCCCGTTGAGCGCGGCCACCACCGCGGCGATCCTGACGTGGGGCGCCTTGGCGGGCGCCCAGGACAGCACCCGGCAGACCTGCGTCGACTCGGCGGTGACCGGCAGGCAAGCCAGCACCGCGTCCCACCGACCGGCAGCGGCGAGCCGCTCCAGGGTCGGCACGATGTCCTCGCGGATGGCGCACGAGACGCACGCGTGCTCCAGGTCGATCGTGGTGCGTTCCAGGACGCCGGTCAGGT
>NZ_DAIOIA010000199.1:0-2750 GCF_036744435.1 Propioniciclava sp.
CCCTGCGCGAGGAGACGTTCTGGCGGGTGTTCGAGGTCGAGGGCGGCGGGGAGATATCCCTAGCCAACATCGACCAGTTCTCCGCGGGCACCACGTGGCGCGACACCGTCGTGGAACTCGTCGGCGACGAGACGCTGCCGCGCGCCCGCGTGCTGCGCTGCGCCTTGGAGGCGCTCACCCGGGATTTCGCCGCGTTCCGGGCGGGCTGGTTCTCGCGGTTGTGCGTGGCGCTCGCACCGACCCCGGCCGAGTCGGCGGCCAACCAGGATCTGCTGCGTTTGTGCCTGGGCAGCTCGGTGCGGGCGACCGTCACCTTCGCCGTCGCGCAGCTCGCCGCCGTCGCGAAGTCCGGCGCGCTGGAGGAGGCCCCCTTCGTGGACGCGGCCACGCCCGGGCTCGCAGGCACCAAGGCGTCCGCGCTGGCGACGCTGCGGATCCTCAGCGAGCTGGCCGCCCGGCACCCGACCGCGGCCACCGCCGTGGCCGAAGCTCTGCCGCACCCGCACGCCGACGTGCAGCGCGCCGCGGTGAGCGCCCTACTCACGCTGGAACGCGGCGACCTCATCGTGCCCCTGCGCGACGCGCTCGCCCCGGCCGTCGCCGCGTCCCTCCCGCCCTGGCTCACCGGCGGTGACGACGCCCCGCACCCCCACGCGCCGGGTGACACCACCGCGAGCGGCACCGGCCCAGACCCGGCCGGAGGTGGGCTTCCCCCGGCGATCCCGGTCGTCGCCTGGACGGACGCGGACGCCCTGGAACGGTGCGCGGCCCTGCTGGAGGACCGCACCGACGCGTTGGAACTGGAACGGGCCCTGGCCTGGCTCGCCACCTGCCCGACGGCTGGCCGCATCCTGGCGCCGCTCGCCTCCCGGGCCGGGGCGATCGCCCGCCGCGACAGCGACGGCTGGATTCCCGCGCTGGTGCTGGCCACCGTCGATCCGCAGGCCGCGTTCCTGCCGCAGACGTGGCGGCGCTCGCCGGAATCCTTCCAGGACACCACCACCGATCCCGAGCCGATGGTCGCCAACCCCACTGCCGAGGAATCGACCCCGCTGCCCAGCCTCGTCACCCGGCTGCGGGAGGTCGTCGACATCGTGCAAGGGCGCGCCCCGCGACGTCCCCTGCTGGCCACCCCCACCGACAGCCAGGGCTGGATCGACGCCGACGAGCTCACCGCCCGGCTCGACGGACCGCCCGCCTCGCCCGCCGATCTGACCGCGGCCCTGCTGCGCGTCCGGCCCGCCGAACGCGTCCGGCTCGGCGCCCTGGACCTGCCCGCACCGACGACCGCCCCGGAGTTGGCCGTCACCTGGACGAGCTGGGGCTCCTCGGAGCTGAAGGGCGACGGAACGCCGCGCTGGGTGTGGTGGCGCCCCGTCATCCACGGTGCCCCGCAGCCCTCCCCGCTGGATCCGGCGGTCATCGCGTCCTCGAGCCGGGACCTGTACGCGGGGTACGCCTCCCCGCTGGCGCTGGACGCCCTGCGGCTCGCCGTGCCCGCCACCACGCTTCCGCTGGTCGCGGTCGGGCTGCCGCTGGTCAGCGACGCCGTGTTCGAGGCGTCCGAGCATCGCGCCGCCGACGTGCTCCGCGCGCTCGCCGAGCATCCGGGAACCTGGACGCCGCTGACCGCGCAAGTCCTCGCGCTGGGATGCTCGGCAACCCAGGCCGGGGTGCGGGCCCAGGCCGCCGAACTGCTCGCCGCAGCCCTCCCCGCCCGGATCGACGCCGGCGACGCCGCCGCCGGGTTCGAGGCCTGCGCGCCCGCCTGCCTGCCGACGCGCTGGGCGTCCAGCCTCGCCGACGCCGCCCAGCTCAACCCGGGCGCGGTCGTGGATCTGCTGACCGCGCTGCTTCCGCGCCTCGACCGCACCACCCGCGGCGTCGGCGCCCTGCTCGGCGTCGTGGTGGACGAGTCGCTGCGCCTGCACCGCCCCCTCACCGACGCCGCCCTGGCCGCCTGGCTGTCCGGGTTCACCGGCTCCTCGGCGGCCGCCCGCTCCGCGCGTTCCCTCCTCGCCACCACACCTTTGGAGCTTTCATGACAGCACGCAACACCGGCCACTTCGACGGTGTCGACCTGGAGGGCCTCTGGAGCGACAGCGAGTACTCCCGCACCCACTACGAGGGGCCCGCCCCCGACGACGCGACGCTCGCCCTCGTGGAGGAGGCGCTGGGCTACCGGCTGCCCGACAGCTTCGTCGAGCTGGCGCGCGTCCACAACGGCGGCCTGCTGAAACGCTCGGTGTTCCCCGTGGAAGCGGGACCCGACGTGATCGAGGCCGCCTACCTGTCGGGGCTGTTCAGCATCGGCGGGCAGGCCCGCTACTCGCTGCTCGGAGCGGTGGGGTCGGCGTTCTGGTTCCACGAGTGGGGCTACCCGGAGATCGGCGTCGTCATCGCCGACACCATCAGCGCCGGACACGACCTGATCCTGCTCGACTACCGCGCCTGCGGGCCCACCGGGGAACCGGCGGTCGTGCACGTCGATCAGGAGAGCGACTACGCCATCACCCCGCTGGCCCCCGACTTCGCCACCTTCGTGCGCGGCCTGGTCAGCGAGGAGGAGTTCGACGACCCGTCCGAGGAACTCGCCGAGAACCTGGCGATCGTCCAGCGCGGCTCCCTCTCCCCGATCCTGCGTCGCACCCTGGACGCCGTCGCGACATCGCTGCCCGAGGGTGAGCGCGCCCTGCGGGCGCTGGCCGAACGCATCGTCGTGGCCAAGGGGTTCTTCTCCCTCCACGCGG
>NZ_DAIOIA010000200.1:0-2685 GCF_036744435.1 Propioniciclava sp.
TCAAGCGCCTCCACGAGATGGAGCACGGCGTTCTCGGGCGGCATCACCGGCGGGACCACGCCGAGAGCGCCGAGTGCCGCCCCCGTCAACGTCAGCCCCTCGGCCCACCACGGCGGCGGCGAGAACCGACGCCGGTCCCACCCCGTCAGGATCGGCCGGACCCGGTAGCGACGCTCCGCGTCCAGGCCGGGCAGCCGGAACCGTGCCCCCAGGCTGACGGTGGGGGTGGCGACCAGCGCGTAGGAGAACAGCGCACGAGTTCGATCGGCGGCGACGATCCCTCCCACGACCAGCGAGGGATCGGGTTCGTCGACGCGCACCAGATCCCCCCGCAGCAGCCAGGCGCGTTGCGCCCGGTAGAACGCGATCCACTCGGCGAGTTCGGCTCGCTCGGACGCGGAGGCCGCCCGTAGATCCCATTCGACGCCCAGGTGCCCAAACAACGCGGTCGCCGCCCGGAACGTCAGATCGTGGGAGCGTTCGGTGACGTGCGAGCGTCCGCTGGCGATGTGGGAGCCCAGCATTTCTGGGGGGAGTAGTTGGGTCGTCCAGCGCAGCATCTGCTGACGGTCCAGCGGGTCGATGTTGTCCGAGACCCACACCCGGTCGGTGTGCTCGGCCACGCCCAGATCGACCCGCGCCCCGCCCGAGGAACACGACTCGATCTCCAGGCCCGGATGACGCCGTTTGAGTTCGGCCATCAGCCGGTAGGCCGCCAGGGTCTGCGCGTGGACGCCGGGGCGGCCCCCAGGCGGACCGCCCGCATCGCTCAGGTCGCGGTTGTGGTCCCACTTGAGATAACTGATCGGGTAGGCGCTCAGCAGGGCGTCCATCGCGTCGCGGACGTGCGCATAGCACTCCGGGATGCCGAGGTTGAGCACCTGCTGATGGCGCGACGGCACGGGCAGCCTGCCCCCGGTCGCCATCACCCACTCCGGATGGGCCCGGGCCACGTCGGAGTCGAGGTTGACCATCTCCGGCTCGAACCACAACCCGAACTGCATGCCCAGCCCGGTGACGTGTTCCACCAGCGGCCCCAGCCCGTCCGGCCACACCGCGTCCGCGACCACCCAGTCGCCCAGCCCGGAGGTGTCGTCGCGCCGTGAGGAGAACCAGCCGTCGTCCAGGACGAAGCGCTCCACTCCGGCCGCGGACGCCAGGTCGGCCAGGTCGCGCAGCGGTTCGAGCGCGTGGTCGAAGTAGACCGCCTCCCAGACGTTCAGCGTGACCGGACGCTGGGCGTCGGGGTGCTGCGGGCGCGCCCGCAGGAACCGGTGAAAGCGGCGTGCCACCGCGTCCAGGCCCGCCCCGTAGGAGCCGTACAACCACGGAGAGGTGTAGTCCTCGCCCGGAGCCAGGACGATCTCGCCGGGCAGCAGCAATTCCCCGCCGCCGAGCACCCGCTCGCCGGTGGAGACCTGTTCGGCGTAGTGGATGTGGTTTCCGGACCAGCCCACATGGACACCCCACACGTCGCCGGCGGCGAAACCGAAGCCGGGCACGCCCGCGTGCAGAACGGTGGCGGCGTCCGCGCCGGTGCGGCCGCGGCGGCCCTCGCGCAGGTGCGTCCCCACGGTGAAGTCGCGTCGCTGCGGGACGCGTTCGTTGGCCCAGCGTCCCGCGAAGTCCAGCAGGGTGGCGGCCCGGTCGGGCACCGGGTAGGCGAGGGTGAGGGAGTCGAGCTGATAGGGGGCCGACCCCGCGTTGGCGAGGGTGGCGCGGCTGCGCAGCAACCCGCCGGGGGTGAGCTCGATCGCCAGGGTCAGGTCGAGGCCCGCGGCCGGGTCGGCGGCGCGCACCACCACCGCGTGGCCCTCCGCGATCCCGGTGTCGGCTGCCAGCGGGACGCCGTCGAGGGTGAGTGAGCTGACGGTGAACTGCGGCGACCAGTCCCGGCCCGCCCGCGACCCCTGCAGCCCGGGGCGTCCCGTCCATCCGGTGTGCCCCTCCGGGAGGATCGCCAGCCGCGGGGGAACGTCGGGCAGGTTCGGGGCGACCGGCGGCTGGGCGGCCAGGCCGAGGGCGCGGGCGTCGTCGAGGTGCAGCGGGCCAAGATCGGCCCCCCAGTGCAGCAGGGCGGGCAGGCGTCCCCCGGACGCGTCCAGTAGGACGCTCACCGAGTCGCGGCGCAAGGAGACGAACGTGTGGGGCGAGGTCATGGCTCCATCCTCACGTCCCCGGACGCCCGGCACCAGGAAACCCGGAGGAGAAGGCCGCCAGGGAGCCGAATCCATCGGGATTGACGATGGATGGCCCACCTCCCACGCTGAATGCATGACGACACCAGGACGCGGGGCGGAGTTCGAGGACACCTTCCGCGCGCTCTATCTCGCCTACCATCGGCGCGACGGACCGCGGTCGGACGTCCCTGCGGCGTCCCGCGCCGTGCTCACCCACCTGGTCCTCACCGGACCGGTGACGATCGGGGAGCTCGCGGTGCATCTGCAGCGCTCGCAGTCGGTGGTCAGCGACATCGTCGGTCACCTGGTCCGCGACGGCTATCTGGACCGCGCCACCGATCCTGCCGACCGCCGACGGGTTCGGGTCTGGCTCAGCCCCCAAGGCCGGGCCTTGCTCGATCGCCTCAACCGGGTCCTCGACGTCCTCCTGCTGGACGCCGCCCTCGCCACCATCGCCGATGCCGATGCCCTGATCCGTGGCCTGCACGCCCTCGCGGCCCAGGCC
>NZ_DAIOIA010000201.1:0-2640 GCF_036744435.1 Propioniciclava sp.
GTCCGGCCTCGATGATCCGCAGCACGGCCGCGTTGTGATCGTCGACGTGGATCCAGTCGCGGACGTTCAGCCCGGCCCCGTACAACTTGGGACGCTCGCCGTCGATCACGTTGGTGATCTGGCGGGGGATGAACTTCTCCACGTGCTGGAACGGCCCGTAGTTGTTGGAGCAGTTGCTGATCGTGGCCTGTACCCCGAACGACCGCACCCAGGCGCGTACCAGCAGGTCGGAGCCCGCCTTGGTCGAGGAGTAGGGCGAGCTCGGGTTGTAGGGGGTCCACTCGTGGAACCGGTCGGGATCGTCGAGTTCGAGGTCGCCGTACACCTCGTCGGTCGAGATGTGGTGGTACCGGACGCCGTGCCGCCGGACCGCTTCCAGAAGCTGGTAGGTGCCCACCAGGTTGGTCTGGATGAACGGGCTGGGGTCATTGAGCGAGTTGTCGTTGTGCGACTCCGCGGCGAAGTGGACGACCACGTCCGCGTCGGCCACCAGGCGGTCGACCAGATCGGCGTCGCAGATGTCGCCCTGGACGAACGTGACCCGATCGGCGGGAAGGGCGGACACCGACTCCTTGCGGGACGCGTAGGTCAGCTTGTCCAGCACGACGACCTGGTCGTCGGTGTGCTGAACCAGGTGTCGGACGAAGTTGGTGCCGATGAACCCGGCGCCGCCAGTCACGAGGTACGTACTCACAGGGACAACCCTTTCTTGAGGTCAGGTGTGCTCGCCGAGGAGCGCCGCGGCCGCCGCCACCGTGGGGCGAGCGCCGCGAGCGGAGGGTGGACGACCCGCGGGCGGAGGCGCACGGTCAGGCGTGGTCCTGGCTGGACGTCGGCTGGGCCTTGCGGGGGATGGTGAGGATGCCCGCGAAGAAGCTCATGAGGATCGTCTGGAAGCCGACGATCATCAATACTGCGGAGGGGGCGGCGCCGCGGATGGCCGTCCGGGCGTCGAGGCCGCCGAACTCGACGTTGCTCCAGCCGACCACCTGGACGATGCTCCAGATGAACCCGAGGAGGAACAGCGCGATGCCCAGGAGGACGCCACGTTCCAGCGTCCAGGCGTCCGACAGTTTGCGGTAGTTGTCGGACGCGGGCAGGAAGCCCTCCCGCGTGGCATACAGCTTCGTCAGCCACCAGAAGAGGACTGACTGGTAGCCGATCACTCCCAGCGCTGAGGTGTAGAGCAGGCTGGAGACGTCGAAGCCGACGCCGCCGACCACGATCGGGGTGAAGATCAGCACCGCCGACAAGACGACACCCAGGATGAGGGCGATGAGGCCGGGGTAGAGGAACAACCAGCGCGGCGCGAACATCAGCAGGAATCGCAGGTGACGCCAGCCGTCGTGCCAGGACCGCAGGTGCGGGGGGCGGGAACGACCGTCCTTCTTCAGGGTGGTGGGGACCTCGACGATGTCGTACTTGGCCAGGGAGGCCTTGACGACCATCTCGGAGGCGAACTCCATCCCGGAGGTCTGGAGCCCCAGGTCGAGGATGCGCTCCCGGTTGAAGCCGCGCAGGCCGCAGTGGAAGTCCCCGACGCCGGGGCGGAAGAACAGCTTGCCGATGCCGGACAGGACGGGGTTGCCCAGGTACTTGTGCAGCGGGGGCATGGCGCCGGGGGCGATGCCGCCCTTGAACCGGTTGCCCATGACGAGGTCGTGGCCTTCGCGCAGCTTCTCCACGAAGGGGGCCAGGGCGGTGAAGTCGTAGGAGTCGTCGGCGTCAGCCATGATCACGAAGCGGCCGCGCGAGGCGGTGATACCGCCGATGAGGGCGGCGCCGTAGCCGCGCGCCGACACCGGGACGACGCGTGCACCCGCCTTGCGTGCGATGTCTTGGGAACCGTCGGTGCTCCCGTTGTCGGCGATGACGATCTCCCCCACCACCCCGCTGGATTCGAGATAGCCGCGCGCCTTGTCGATGCAGATCTGCAGCGTCTCCGCCTCATTGAGGCAGGGCATCACGATGGAGAGTTCGATGTCGGCCAGCGCGTCCTCGTCGACAAGTGGCATAGCTCGGGAACCAGCTTTCGTTGGGCGGCACGCGCAGGCCTGCGCTGTGTGTGGTCGGGGGAAGTCTAACAGCGTGTTGCGTGCCTCCGGGGGGCTCCGTGACCGTCGTCCAGGCGCGGGAGCGGGGCCATCTGTCATGATCGAAAAGGCGGCCCTGCCGCTCGTCGTCGACCAAGGAGCGCTCACCCGTGCCCAGCATCACCGCCGTCTTGTCCCTGTTCCGGCCGCCCCAGGGAGTCGTGGACCGGGTCACCCGGCTGCTGGAGCAGGTGGACCACGTCGTCGCCGTCGATGACAGCCCGGCCCCGGCCACGCCAGGCCCGGTGCACGAGGCGTTGCGGGCGCTCGGGGTGGAGGTGGTGGTGCTGGGGGAGAACCGTGGCATCGCGCACGCGCTCAACGTGGGCGTCGCCACCGCGCGCACCGCCGACCCGGCGGCCTGGATCATGACGCTGGATCAGGACTCCACGCTCGCCCCGGGGTTCGTCTCCGGTTCGCTGGCGGCCTTCGACGCGGCGCTGGCCGCGGGGGTCCCCGTCGGTGCCGTGTGTCCCGAGAAGCTCGGCGACGTTCCGACCCCCGACGAGGGCGAACGGGACGGGTTCTCGTTGGCGTATGACCCGAT
>NZ_DAIOIA010000202.1:0-2617 GCF_036744435.1 Propioniciclava sp.
GCTCCTCAACGCTCAGCCCGCGCCGTCACCCACCCACCCTCGATTGGGAAGAGCCCCTTCAGTCTCGGGCTCCGACCTTTCGGTGTGGCGGACGCCGCTGGTTCCACCGGGGTCGGCGACAGCTCGTACGGGGGTATGCGAAGGCCCGCGGAGACATGGTCTCCGCGGGCCTTCGCTGAGCCGGTTAACCGGCTTGTGTCACTTGACCGAGACGGTGGCGCCGGCGGCCTCGAGGGCCTCCTTGGCCTTCTCGGCGGCGTCGCGCGCGACCTTCTCCAGGACGGGCTTCGGGGCGGCCTCGACCAGATCCTTGGCCTCCTTCAGGCCGAGGGAGGTGAGGGCGCGCACCTCCTTGATGACCTGGATCTTCTTGTCGCCGGCGGACTCGAGGATCACGTCGACCTCCGAGGACACCTCCTCTTCGGCAGCGTCGCCGCCACCGGCAGGAGCGGCGGCGGCCGCGACGGCAACCGGAGCGGCAGCGGTGACGCCGAAAGCGTCCTCGAACTGCTTCACGAACTCAGAGAGCTCGATGAGGGTCATTTCCTTGAAAGCGTCAAGGAGCTCTTCGTTGGTGAGCTTCGCCATAGTGGGCGTTCCTTTCCTTAGATCGCAGCCGGGGCCGCGTGATCAGTTGGCCTCGGCAGCGGGCGCTGCGTCGGTTGCCGAGGCGTCCTCGGCGGTGTCGGGCTTCTGGTCAGCCTCGGGGGCGGCTACGGCCCCCGCGAGCAGAGCCGGGTTCTCCGCAGCGGCACGCTCCAGGGCACCCAGGGCGCGTGCGGCCTGGTTGAGCGGAGCGGCGATGAGGTAGACGGCCTTGCTGAGGTTCGCCTGCATGGCGCCAGCCAGCTTGGCGAGCAGAACCTCGCGCGACTCGAGGTCGGCGAGCTTCTTCACCTCATCGGCATCCAGGACGCGACCGTCCATGACGCCTGCTTTGATGACCAGAAGCGGGTTGTCCTTCGCGAAGTCGCGCAGACCCTTCGCCACGGTGGCAACGTCACCGCGGATGAAAGCGATCGCCGTCGGCCCGGTGAGCTGATCCTCGAGTCCTTCGAGGCCAGCCTCACGGGCGGCGATCTGGGTCAGAGTGTTCTTCGCGACGGCGTACGAGGCATCCTCGCCCAGGGCACGGCGCAGATCCTGCAGGCCCTTGACGGTGATCCCACGGTACTCGGTCAGAACAGCGGCGTTGGAGGAGGTGAAGGCTTCCTTCAGCTCCTCGACAGCGGCTGCCTTATCCGGCCTCGCCATGAGTCTCCTTCCCACTTCTTCTCGTGAGCCCCAGACATGAAAAATCCCCGAGCGCGAGGCGCACGGGGAGACACCGCAAGGTGACTAACGATCGTGACGCCTGCGCGGGATTTGCACGACCCGGGAGGGTCGACACCAGCGGTCTTGGGCTTCGGGGAATAAGCCTAGGCCGATCGAAGGAGCAGCGCAAATCGCGCCCACACTCTTCACGCCCAAGACAGTGCGCACTAACAACCAAGAGACCCTCCCGTGCTGCTGGACGGACGCCGGCAGGAGCGAGTCCTCGTCGCTCGTGGCAGGTGCGATGGCTGGCGACCGCGCATCCCTTCGTTGGCCAGCATGGTCTTCCAACAGATGCCACACCCGCTCATCCGGCATCCAACGTTCCCCATCCCCGGCAGCCCCCTCGGATGTGAACTCGCCCGGGCTTCACGCCCCGACCACCTGAGGAGAGATCCTCTCCAATCCTCTGAACCGCGGCCAGGGCGTCGATGCCAAGCCCGACAAAGTTCCTCCCTCCCCTTGTGGCGTGTTGAGTGTGATTGGGGGTTTGTCGCGGGCCAGCCGAGTTGGATCACCCAGGCTTGGCGCTTCGAGGGGCTGACGCACGTACTGCTGCTGTGGCCACCTGGGGGCGGCACCCCTCCTCGTACAGTCGTCAAACACTGGGCGTGTCAGATGGTCTGTGTAAGCCGTACCGAGAGGAACGGTAAGAATCATGACCATGACCGACGAGAAGATGCCGGGAGGGCCGTCGGGCCGGGACCTGGTTGAGCAGTTGAAGGCCGCCGGGCAGCTGGACGCGTTGTTCGCCCAGATCGACGCTGGCCAGGTGGAGCTGACGGGTGATTGCGGGTTCGTGCCAGCGCTGGTCAAGGCCGCGCTGGAGCGGGGCCTGCAGGCGGAGCTGAGCAGCCATCTCGGCTACGAGAAGGGCTCCGCAGAGGCGTCGAAGCACGCCAACTCTCGTAACGGGACGACGCCGAAGACGGTGCAGTCCGAGGTCGGTCCGATCGCGTTGGACGTCCCCAGGGACCGTGCTGGGTTGTTCACCCCGCGCCTGGTCCCGAAGGGGCAGCGGCGCCTGGGGGGCCTAGATGACATGATCATCAGCCTCTACGCGGGTGGGATGACGATCCGGGACATCCAGCATCATCTGGCCTCCACGCTCGGCACGGACCTGTCTCACGAGACGATCTCGAACGTCACGGACGCCGTGCTCGAGGAGGTCGCCGCGTGGCAGGCGCGGCCGCTGGAGGAGTTCTACCCGGTGCTCTACCTCGACGCGATCCGGATCAAGATCCGCGAGAACAGTCAGGTCATCAACCGTGCCGCCTACATCGCGGTCGGCGTGGACCTCGAC
>NZ_DAIOIA010000203.1:0-2587 GCF_036744435.1 Propioniciclava sp.
ATCGCCAGGTCGCCCTCCATGACGCCTGTCCATGGCCGTGGCAAAGTCCCCACTGGTGGCCACGTGAGGTCCCCGCGGGTGGCCAAGTAGAAGTCCCCACCCTCTGCTCGTGTCGTCCATGAGTTGAGCCCCTGGACGGTGAACGGTGGCGGTGTCTAGCCAGTCACCGCACCGCCCAGGGAGCTCCATTGAAGAACATGAGGGAAGAGTTGGACATCATCACCGCCTACAACATGGTGGGCACCTACCGCGGTGCCGCCGATATCTGCGGCACCACCCACAAGACCGTCAAGCGGGTCGTGCTACGCCACGCCGCTGGTCAGGGCCGCCCGGCCAAGGCGCCTCGGCCGGCGAACTACGAGGACGTGCGCGGCCTCGTCGCCGCCGGTGTCGACACGGCCAAGGCGCGTATCAGCGCCAAGCGGTTGCTGCCCACGGCCCGCGCGGCCGGGTACACCGGCTCGGAGCGCAGCTTCCGCCGCCTTGTCGCCGAGGAGAAGAAGACCTGGCGGGTCAAGCACGGCCGGACCCACCGGCCGGCGTCCTGGTCCCCGGGTGAGCACCTGGTCATCGACTGGGGCGTGATCGCCGGCGTGCACGTCTTCGCCGCGGTACTGGCCTGGTCGCGGTTCCGGTTCGTCCGCTTCGCCGCTGATGAGAAGGCCGCGACGACGATGGGCATGCTGGCCGAGTGCTTCGAGGTCCTCGGCGGCACACCCAAGGTGGTGCTCGCCGACCGGATGGGCTGCCTCAAGGGTGGCGTGGTCGCCAACCGGGTCGTGCCCACGGCCGAGTACGTCCGGTTCGCCACGCACTACCGGTTCCGTCCCGACTTCTGCGAGGCGGCCGACCCGGAGTCCAAGGGCATCGTCGAGGCTCTCGTCCGCTACGGCAAGGACGACCTCCTGCGGCCGCTGCTGCTCGAGCACGCCCAAGGGCTCGACGGTGAGGAGCAGGCCGCGGCTGCGCGGATCCTGGCCGACCTCGGTGGCGCCAACCAGCGCGCGGCCGACTGGTGTGCGGAGGTCAACGCCGCGGTCCACTCAGAGATCGCCGCGGTCCCGAACGAGCGGTTGGCCAAGGAGGTCGACCTGCTCACCGAGCTGCCCTCGCTGCGCCCGGTCATCGGGCCGGCACCGGCGACCCGCAAGGTCGACAAGCTGTCCACGATCCGGCTCGGCTCGGCTCGGTACTCGGTGCCGAACCGGCTCATCGGCACCCAGGTGGGCGTGGTCGTCGACGGCACCCGGGTGCTGATCCTGGACACTGGCACCGGTGAGGTCCACGCCGAGCACCCGCTCACCTCGCCGGGTGAGGCCTCGGTCTTGGACGAGCACTACGGCGGTGCTCGTCCCGCGGTACCGGTGCGGGTGATCCGGCCGCGCAGCGCGGCGGAGGTCGCCTTCTGCGCGCTCGGCCCGGCCGCCGAGGCGTTCATCGCCGGCGCCGCCGGCGCCGGACACACCCGCCTCGGCCCCGAGCTGGCCGAGCTGAACACCCTGAGCGCCGCCCACGGGCAAGCCGCGATGGTCGCCGCCCTGGAGCGAGCAACCGCGTTCGGGCGGTGGCGCGCGGCCGACGTCCGCTCGATCCTGGCCGCCGGCACCGGGGTCCCCACCCCGCGCCCGGCCGGTGACGCCCTCGTGCTGGACCTGCCCACGAGTACGGGACGCTCGCTGGCCGAGTACGCCCCGGCCACCAAGGCGGTGTCCTCGTGAGCGCATCCACCCCGCCGGTGCTGGACGCGGACCTGACCGCGGGGCTGCGCCGGCTGAAGCTCGCCGCGATGCGCCAGCTCGCCCCCGAGCTGCTCGTCACGGCCAAGACCCAACGCTGGTCTCCCGAGGAGGTGCTGCGGGCCCTGGTCGAGGCCGAGATCACCGCCCGCGACGCCTCCAACGAGCGAGCACGCCTCAAGGCCGCGACCTTCCCGGTGCTCAAGACCATCGAGGACTTCGACCTGGCCGCGTCCTCGATCCCCGCGCCGACGTGGGCCTACCTCACCAGCCTGGAGTGGATCCGTGCCAAGGAGAACGTGGCCCTGATCGGCCCGGCCGGCACGGGCAAGTCACACACCCTCATCGCACTGGGTCACGCCGCCGTCCTCGCCGGCCACCGGGTCCGGTACCTGACCGCGGCCGACCTCGTCGAGACGCTCTACCGCGGCCTGGCCGACAACACCGTGGGCAAGGTCATAGAGGTGCTGCTGCGCAACGACGTCCTCCTGGTCGACGAGATCGGCTTCGCCCCGCTGGACGACACCGGTGCCCAGCTGCTGTTCCGGTTCGTCGCCGCCACCTACGAACGCCGCTCCCTGGGCATCGCCTCGCACCACTCCTTCGAGGACTGGGGCAGATTCCTGCCCGAGCACACCACCGCCGTCTCGATGCTCGACCGGCTGCTGCACCACGCCACCACCGTCGTCACCAACGGCCAGTCCTACCGCATGCGCCAAGCCCGTCAACGCCGAGGAGGTGAGCACATCAGTCAGTGATCAACCCCGCAGAGGGTGGGGACTTCCACCTGGCCAAAACCGGGGACTTTGGAGTGGCCGTTGACACGCTGCCTCTGTCGCTCAGGGGCTGGT
>NZ_DAIOIA010000204.1:0-2584 GCF_036744435.1 Propioniciclava sp.
GGCCCATGTCGCCAATTTCATCTTCCAGCTCCAGAACCCCGAGGGCACCGTCAAGGCGGTGGCCGAGAGCGCCCTGCGCGAGGCCATCGGCCCCCATGTCCTGTTGCTCAAGCCGGCGTCCTACGAGCCGGCGGTGAACCTACGCTCCCTGACCCTCTTCGCCGAGCACGTCGACGCCACCGAACCGTCTCTCGGCCGCCGCCACGGCCGCGGCGAACGCCGACGCTGGCGCCCGCTCCGTCCTGGCCGTGGCCGGGCAGCAGTGGGCCGAGTCGGCGGGAGGCACCTCGGGCGCCCTGTGGGGCGCCGGGCTGACCGCCTTCGCGGCCGAGTTGTCCGACACCGATGCCGTCACGGCGTCCGCGCTGGTCCGCGGGGTGGTCGCCTTCCGCGACACCGTCGGGGACCTGGGCGGCGCCCGCCCGGGCGACAAGACCATGGTCGACGCCGTCGTCCCGTTCGCCACCGTGCTGCAGGACCGGACGTCCGCGGGCGATGCCCTGCCCGTGGCGTGGGCCGCGGCCGTCGCCGCGGCCACCGAAGCGGCGGCGCAGACCGCCACCATCCAAGCCAGGCTCGGGCGCTCCCGGGTGCTGGGCACGAAATCACTGGGAACACCCGATCCAGGTGCCACGTCGTTCGCGCTCCTCATGGCGGCCCTCGGCGAGGCCGCCGCGCTGGATCCCCGACAGGAGGACTGACCCATCATGCGCATCATCGTTGGCGCCGACGACGCCGGATTCGAGTACAAGGAGATTCTCAAGGCCGACCTGCTGGCCGACCCCCGCGTGAGCGAGGTGATCGACGTCGGCGTCCACGCCGACCAGCACACGCCCTACCCGCACGTCGGGGTGGAGGCCGGGCGGCGCGTCGCCGCCGGGGACGCCGACCGTGCCTTGCTGGTGTGCGGCACCGGCATGGGGGTGGCGATGGCGGCGAACAAGGTGCCGGGCATCCGCGCTTCGGTCGCCCATGATTCCTTCTCGGTGGAGCGGCTGATCCTGTCCAACGACGCTCAGGTGCTGACGATGGGCGCTCGGGTGATCGGGATCGAGCTGGCTCGGCGGCTGGCCAAGGAGTGGCTGGACTACGAGTTCGACCAGGCCTCCGCGTCGGCGCAGAAGGTGGCCCTGTTCACGCAGTACGAAGCCGGGGACGCGTCCGCGTGAGCCGCGAGCTCGTCGTGGCGGTCAGCCTCAAGCTGTACTTCGACACGGCCCGGACGCTGGCCTACTGCCACGACGTCGCCGCGGGTGTGGCGTCCCTGAACTCACCAGGTGACGCCGGGGT
This sequence comes from Propioniciclava sp., assembly GCF_036744435.1. NCBI lineage: Bacteria > Bacillati > Actinomycetota > Actinomycetes > Propionibacteriales > Propionibacteriaceae > Propioniciclava > Propioniciclava sp. The sequence goes on from NZ_DAIOIA010000204.1 coordinate 1,291, forward strand.
CACGGTCGCCGTGCTACCCGACTTCCTCTCGATTCCGCAGGTGGCCACGGAGCTGACCGCCGCGGGGATCGTCCTGGGAGCCCAGGACCTGTGCCAGGCCGACCGGGGCCCGTTCACCGGGGAGGTCTCCGGCCTCGATCTGGCCTCGGCCGGCTGCTCCGTGGTCGAGGTGGGTCACGCCGAGCGTCGCAGCATCTACGGCGAGAACGATGCGATGGTCGCCGCGAAGGTGGCGGCGGCGTCGCGCTGCGGGCTGATCCCGCTGATCTGCGTGGGAGAGACCGAGCGCTCCACTCCGGCCGAAGCCGCCGCCGCATGCCTGCGGCAGCTGCACTCGTTCACGGGGGACACCCCGCTGGAGGAGGTGTGGCTGGCCTATGAGCCGGTGTGGGCCATCGGGGCACCCGCGCCCGCCCCGGCGTCCTACGTGCGCGGTGTCGCCGGGGCCCTGCGGGCGGGCACCGAGGGCGCCTGGCCGTGCGTGCGCATCCTGTACGGCGGGTCGGCCGGGCCGGGGCTGCTGTCGGAGCTGTTCCCCGCCGTCGACGGGCTGTTCCTGGGGCGCTTCGCCCACAACCCGGACGCCTTGCTCGACGTGGTGGGCGAAGCCCTCCTGCTGGGCAGCGGTTAGGCGGGTTCGTCCGGGGTCGGCCGCCGCAGCCGCGCCACGCACTCCACCGGGCCGATCTGGAGTGGTCCGACGCTGAGGTCTCCGGTGCTGGCGTCCAGGTAGCCGTCCAGCAGCCCTTGATGGATCGCGCAGACCAAGGGCATCGCCTCGGGTGCGAGCGCGCCCCGGAACGGGCACCGGATGAACCGCAGGTCATCGGCGTCACGCTGAACGCCGAATCCCCGCTGGGTCAGATGCTCGGCCAGCTCCTCGGGGACGCGCTCAGCGGACGTATCGGGCTCGGCCATCCGCGCTCCCCAGCGGCGTCCCGCCTGCAGACAGTCCGCCTCCGCGTCCGCCCCCCGGCTCTGGACCTCATCGAGCAGGACCCCGATCAGCTCGAGGAGATGGATGTTGCTCATCGTCGGGGAGGTGCTGGTGGCCGCGTAGACCAGCGGCGGACGTCCGGGAGCGTGGGGCGTCGCGACCACCCGGTCGGCGTAACCCGACTCGACCAGCCCATCGAGGTGGAAGCGTGCCGAGTTCTTGTGCATGTCCAGTTCGGTGGCGACCTGCACCACGGACACCGGTTCCACAGAGCCTTGGAGCAGCGTCAGCACCCGTGCGCACGTCGGCCCGAGTCCGTGCTGTCGAGTGAGGGCCACCCACGGATCTTCTCACCTG
>NZ_DAIOIA010000205.1:0-2551 GCF_036744435.1 Propioniciclava sp.
CGCGTGGCTCGCAGGGTGGCCGACACGTCGGATGAGGCCCGGGGGACCAGCAGCCACGGCACCCGCAACTGCTGACCTTGCGCGGTGAACACCACATTGCCGGAGGCCTCATAGAAAGCAAACCCACCGGTGAGAGACGAACCGACCTTGGTCATGTCGACGTTCAGGTTCACCGTGACCGTGGTGGAACGCCCCGCTGGAACGGTGACGCGGCGCGAACTGAACGAGACGGTGGCCGGGCGGCTCTGGGGGGTCGCCTCATGGGCCACGGTGAACGTGACCGGGGTGCGGCCGTGGTTCGTCAGGGTGACGCGTTTGCGGTCGCTGACCCGGTTGGTGGACTCGGCAAAGCCGAAGCTCAAGGTCGCCTCGCGGAACCGGCCGTCCTCGGTGGTGTAGCTGTCACCCACCGCCGTCACCTGGCTCGCCACCGACTGCTTGACGTCGATCAACCCGGTGCCGCCCAGGGTCAGGCGGTAGTCGCCGACCTTGCTCGGATCAGCCGTGTTGACGAGGTTGGCAGCGATGTCTTGTGCCGACCAGCGCGGGTGCGCCTGCACATTCAGCGCCGCGACCCCGGCCACGTGGGGGGCGGCCATCGATGTTCCGGACTTCACGTCCGGGCCGTTGCCCGTCCCGACGCCGGCCGACACCGTCGACACCCCGGGGGCGGTGACGTTGGCCTTGAGGCCCGAGTCCCCGGTGCGGGGGCCGCCCGAGCTGAAGGAGGCGAACTGGGTGTAGGCCGGGTTGTCCAGGGCCTTGCTCGCCAGGGTGATCTTCTGGCCGTTCGCCGCGACGAGTTTGTCACCGTCGTCGGTGGCGGCGCTGCCGAGGATGCCTCGCACCCCCAGGAACGGGATCGTGACCGTGAACGGCTCGCCCGTGTCGAGGTTCTGAGTGATCGCCCCCTCGAAGGGTGGGTAGTTCGCCGAGGTGTCAATCATGGCTGCCGCCGTGGCGCCCGCCTGCTGGGCGTAGACCGGACGGGCCGCCCGCGCGCACGTGCCGCGCACCGACACGGCGAGCTGGTTGCCGCCCGCGATGACGCCGTTCTTGGTATAGGCGGCCACCGAGCATCCCAGCGCTTCGTTCTCGCCGGTCGCCGGGTCGTCCTTCAGTACCACCACGGTCAGCGGGCCGGTGGGCAGAGGGGTGAGCCCGTTGGCGTTGATGGCCGCGATGCTGGACCGGTCGGCCAACGTGAGGGTTGCCCCGGGGAAGGTCGCGGTGGAATCGTTCGCGGCCACGCTGACCACGCCGCGGCCTGTCCCCGGCGAACCGGTGAGGTACGGGTTGGCGCCTGCGTTGCCGGCGGACGCCACGACCACAACACCCGCGCCGACCGCGTTGGACGCGGCCACGGCGGAGGGATCGTCGGCGGTGCCGTAGCTGGACCCCAGCGACATGTTGATGACGTCGACGCCGTCGGCCACGGCACGGTCGATCGCCTCGGTGGTGACGTCGGTCGTTCCGGTGCAGCCGAAGACCTTGTAGGCGTACAGGTCGACTTGCGGGGCCACGCCGGGGCCGATCGTCCACGATTGGGAGGCCGTCGAGGCGTTGTAGGGCCCGGTGTAGGCCGAACCGTCGGCGGTCACGCCGCCGCCCCCGGTCGTGCCCGCAACGTGTGAGCCGTGGCCGTTGCAGTCGAGCGGGTTGGGATCAGGCTTGGGCACGCCGCCCGCGTCGGCGTCGTAGTTGTTGCCGACGAAGTCCCAGCCGCCCTTGATCCGGGGGGCCGCGGACCCGAACAGCGCAGGATCGGGGGCTTGGCTTTCGGTGGCCAGGGCAGTGAGGAAGGCCGCCGTCGTGCCGGGACCGCCAAAGTCGGCATGCGTGTAATCGATGCCGGTGTCGATGATGCCGACCTTGATGTTCTTGCCGGTGTAGCCCGTGTCCTGCCAGACCTGCGGCACGCCGAGGTAGGGGACCGAGGTCGCGTTGTCGAGCCGGTGGATCTCAACGGGGTGAACCGCCTTCACGCCCGAGACGGCCGCCAGCTTGGACAATGCGGTGCCGGAGACCTGCACCTTGACGCCGTTGTAGGCGTCCTGCATCTCCGCCAGCACGGTGCCGCCGACCTTCTTGGTGGTGTCGACGACGCTCTTTTGCTGACGCTTGAGTTGATCGCGAACGGCGGCCTTCTGGCCCGTGTCGAGTTCGCGGTCTTGCTTGGCTTCGACGACGGTCACCGGGTCATCGCTGAGTTCGACGATGACTTTGACGGGGGCTTTATCGAGGGAAGCGGGAGTGAGTTTGCTGTCGATGGTTCCGCTGGGGGCCGTGACGAGACCGTCGTTGCCGACGACCGGGGCAGCCTGCGCGGTGAGGGGGGCGGTGAGCGCCAGGACGGCTGCTCCCACCAGGCATTTCCACGTGCGCACCTTGGGGCCTTTCGTTGGACGGGGGGTTGTCCTGCACGCCGAGTGTCGCGTCGGCGCTTGGGTCAGACATTAAGGTGCGCGACCGACAATTGTCTCCTCCGACGCGTTCAGTCCATCACTTCGACCCGCATCGGACGCCCCGTCGCACGCCATTTGTTGGGGCC
>NZ_DAIOIA010000206.1:0-2467 GCF_036744435.1 Propioniciclava sp.
CGAGTTCGCTGCGGGCCCGTAGCAGCGCCGCCCGCTGGGCTTTGATCACGTCCACAGCCTCCTCGCCGGCGTGGGCGTCGACGGCGGCGCGCAGCACCTCCGCGACCTGTTGCCGTTCAGCGACCCGTTGCTCGGAATCCGGTTCGTCCGGGTCGTCGCGATACAGGCGCGCCGCCAGCGGCCCGACCGTGAGCCCCTGCCCGAGCAGGGAGATGGTCGCCACAGCGAACGCGATGAAGACCAGCAGCGGACGGTGCGGCGTCTCGGTCGGCAGCGTCTGCGCGGTCGCGACCGTGACGGCACCTCGCATCCCCGCCCACACGACGACGAGTCCCTCGCGCCGCCCCAGTGGTTGCCGCATGAAGTAGTCCAGGTCGGCGATCGCCCGGCGGATGCGCCGCCCGAAGCGAGCGATCTCCTCCCCGCCGAGCGTCCGCGAACGCGTCCGCCGCCGCTCCTCGCGCCGCTGGGTCCACGGGGGCGTGCGGGGTCCCTCCTCCTCGCGACGCCCGCCCGGGCGTGCAGGGCTGGGACGCACGGGCACGCTCCGGTCCTCCTGGGTGAGGACCAGCGGCTCACCCGACTCGCCTGCCGCGTCCACTTTGTCCTTCATCCGGTCGAGGCTCTCGGCGCGCGCCTGCCCCAGCCGGACGCGACGCTGCAACTGCCACAGCAGCGGCAACACGTAGGCGGCCCGCACCCCCAACGCGATCACGAGGGCCAGCACGGAGACCGCGAGCGCGATGCTCACGCCGAAGTCCCCGGTTGCCACGTCCTCGATGACGGTGGGCAACTGCAGACCCATCGTCACGAAGACCAGCCCTTCGAGGAGCCGCTGGACGCTGGCCCAGTTCTGCCGGTCGGAGAGTCGGTGCAGCGGCGGGAGCCGTCCGGCTCCGCGCAGGCTCGTCACCAGGCCCGCGACAACGGCCGCGACGAGCCCCGACGCATCCAGGAGTTCGGCGGGGATCGACGCCAGGAACGGGACGGTGAACGAGACGATGGTCGCGATCGTCGGCTCTTCGATCCGGGCCCGCACCCACAACGTGACGACGCCGACGATGCCGCCGATCGCCGCTGCCACGGCGACGGAGTAGGCGAAGGTGCCGACCGCGGCCCAGACCGAGAAGGTGCCCAGCGCCGCCGCGACGGCGGTGCGCAGCAGCACCAGCGCCGTGGCGTCGTTCAGGAGCGCCTCCCCCTCCAGGATCACGATGGCGCGCGAGGGGACGCCCGCCTTCTTCACGATGGCCGTGGCAGCCGCGTCGGTGGGGCTGATGATGGCCCCGAGCGCGGCACCCCAGGCGAAACCGACCCCGGGGATGAGCCAGGCGAAGACCAGGCCCAGCGCGACGGCGGTGAAGATCACCAGCACGACCGACAGCCCGGAGATCGCCGTGAACTCGCGGCGCATGCTCATCGGAGGCAACGAGACGGCGGCCGCTTAGAGCAGCGGCGGCAGCAGCACCTCCAAGACGAGGTCCGGCTCGACGACGAAGTCCGGCACGACGGGGATCAGGCTGATCAGCAGCCCCACCATGACCAGCAGCAAGGGGTCCGCGACCCCGATGCGGGGGCCGAAGACTCCCGCGGCCGCCACGAGCGCGAACAGGGCAACGCCCACCGCCACCATCTCCAGCATGGACGCCTCCTCGGGGGTCGGGGGGACGGCACCTGTCCCGCGTCGATCCTGCACCCCGCGTCAAGACCTGCATGGTACTTTCGGTGTTCCTTCGCGCCTCGACGTGACGCGGCGCACCGAGTTTTCTAGGAGCCCTGCATGGCCACACCGCACATCGCCGCCGAACCGGGTCAGATCGCACCGCTGGTGATGATGCCTGGCGATCCGCGTCGTGCCGACCGGATCGCCAAGGAGTACCTGGCCGACGCCGAACTCGTCTCCCAGGTCCGCGGCATCACCGTGTGGACCGGCACCTACCAGGGCGCGCCGATGAGCGTGATGGGGTCCGGCATGGGCATCCCGTCCATCTCGATCTACGCCACCGAGTTGTACCGTTTCTACGGCGTGCAGCGCATCGTTCGCGTCGGCACCTGCGGCGGGATGTCGTCCAAGGTGAACGTGGGCGACACCGTGGTCGGCACGTCCGCGCACACCAACGCGTCCCTGTCGACGCTGCTCGTGCCGGGGGTGAGCTTGTCCTGGGCTGCCTCGTACCCGATGCTGCGCGGGGCGATGGACGCCGCAGCCGAACTCACCGACGCCCCGGTCCACGCGGGCCCGGTGTACTCTTCGGATCTGTTCTACCTGGGTCGGGCCGAGATCGTGCAGGGGCTCGCAGCCCTGGGCACCCTCGGCGTCGAGATGGAGGCCGCCGGGCTGTATGCGGCCGCCGCGCAGGAGGGCACCGAGGCCCTCACGGTACTGACCGTCTCCGACCACCTCTTCGACAGCACCCACGACATGTCCGCCGAGGAGCGGGAGACGCTGTACGCGAACTCGGTGAAG
>NZ_DAIOIA010000207.1:0-2465 GCF_036744435.1 Propioniciclava sp.
GACCTGCGCGACCTGATCCTCGGGGCTCCGCTGCCGGGCAGCGTCGAGGACGCCGTCCGCACCGCCTACGCGCGACTCGGCGAGTCGCTCGTCGCGGTGCGTTCCTCGGCGACCGCGGAGGATCTGGCGGAGGCGAGCTTCGCCGGGCAGCAGGACACCTTCCTGGGCGTCACCGGGATCGAGGCCGTCCTGGACGCCGTCCGCGGTTGCTGGGCGTCCCTGTGGAACGAACGCGCCGTGGACTACCGGCGCCGCCACGGCGTCCCGGAGACCGATGTGGCCCTGGCCGTGGTGGTCCAGGCGCTGATCCCCGCCGACACTGCCGGGGTGCTGTTCACCCGGGAGCCGGTGTCCGGACGGGCCGACACGATGATGGCGAGCGCGTCCTACGGGCTCGGGGAGAGCGTGGTGGCCGCCTTGGTCACCCCGGACACGTTCTCGCTCACCCGCGACGGCGTCCCCGTCTCGTCCCAGATCGGATCGAAGCACACCCGAGTCGACGCCGCCCCCGGCGGTGGGACGTGCACGTCGGTCGTCCCCACGGCGCACCGCGTCCGGCCCAGCATCTCGGCGGCGCAGTTGCGCGCGCTGGCCGGGCTCGGGGTGCGTGTCGAGGAGCACTACGGACGCCCCCAAGACATCGAGTGGGCGTTCTCTCAGGGCAACCTGTTCCTGCTCCAGGCCCGGCCGATCACCGTCGCCGCGTCACCGACGCCGGGGCATGCACCGGTGCGGGGAAGGATCGAGCGCGTCCTGCTGGATGACCTGGTCGAGCACTTCCCCGCCCCCTTCCCCCTGGACCTGTGCGCCGTGCACGCCGTGCAGGGGGCGGTGCAGGACCTCATGACGGCCGCGGGGGCTCGCGCGGTCCCGGCCACATCGCTGGTGCGCGGGGACGACGACGGGGTGATCCGCGCCGAGGTCGCCCGCCCACGGCTCAGCCCCGCGCTCCTGATCCGCGTCCCGCGGTTGCTGCGCGGCGGCATGAGCCAGGGCCCGGTCCAATGGCGGGCCGCAGCGGCCGCGCAGCGCACCCGCCTGGAGGAGCTGACCCGCCGGGCAGACAGGGTCGCATCGGCCGAGGACGCGGCGGTCCTCGGTCTGCTTCGGGACGCGGTGGCCGAGGCGTCGGCGGTCACCGCCGACCGGTTCGTGCGCTACAACGCGCCGATGATGGTGAGCCGGGCCACGGCGGCCTGGCTGATCGGGCTGTCCCGGTCGGCAGGCATCGCCCCCGAGGACCTGTACGCGGGGGTTCCCTACACGACCGCTGTCATCGCGGCGGGGATCGCCCGGCTCGCCGAACGCGCCCGCACCACGGGGGCGGCCGAGGTGATCCTCCAGGCCGCCCCGGGCGGCGTAGGTGAAGCCCTAGCCCGGTCGGCGGCGGGCGCTGACTTCCTCCCCGCGGTCGCCGCGTTCCTCACCGACCATGGGGCGAGGACGGCGCGGCTCTACCTGCCGTTCTCGAATCTCTCCTGGCGCGAGCAGCCCGAGGAGCTGTACACCCTGGTGGCAGCGACCTTGCGCGGCTCCTCCTCGACACGCCCGGATGCTCCCGATGCCGTGGCGCTGGTCGCGAGCCGGCTGCCCGCCGCCCTGCGGGCGCGGTGGCGTGCGACCGCGGCACGGATCCAGGCGCTGCACATCGGCCGGGAGGCGACGGTGTACCTCATCGAGGAGTTGTTCTGCGTGGCACGGGCGGGACGCGACGAGGCGGCGCGCCGTCTCGTGGCCCGCGGCCAGTTGCCGGCCCCCGACGACCTGCGGCTGCTCTATCTCGGAGAGGTGGAGGCCGCGCTGACCGACCACGGACGCCCCCTCGGAGAACTGGTCGAGCGCCGGCGGCGCCAACGCGGTGTGGCCGAGGCGATCTGGTGGGACCGCGGCCAGCCTCAGGAGGACAGCGAGGGCGTGTTGCACGGCCAGCCAGCCAGCGCAGGCCAGGCGCGCGGGCCCGCACGCGTGATCCACTCCCCCGCCCAGTTCAGCCGCCTCCAGCCCGGCGACGTGCTCGTCTGCCCCTATACGGACCCCACCTGGACGCCGCTGTTCGCGCTCGCCTCGGCGGTGGTCGCCGACTCCGGCGGGCCGTTGTCCCACGCAGCCATCGTGGCCCGCGAGTACGGGATCCCTGCGGTCCTGGGCACCAGCAGCGCGACGCGTCTCCCCGACGGAGCTTCGCTGTTCGTGGACGGCACCCGCGGCATCGTCACCCTGGAGCCTTCTCATCAAGACGCCGCGAGGCAGGACAGGCCCCCACTGAGGAGGCGGTGGGCCCACTGGGGATCGAACCCAGAACCCGCGGATTAAAAGTCCGCTGCTCTGCCAATTGAGCTATAGGCCCCGCCTCGGGAGTGTAGTGCCCCGGGCCACCGGGCGTGCGGAGGGCCGGGGGCGGCCCGTCCCTGGCCGGGTGGCGTCGCGGGAGAGTCCCTAGACTGGGGTCGATACGCACCGTGAAC
>NZ_DAIOIA010000208.1:0-2449 GCF_036744435.1 Propioniciclava sp.
GGGCCCGTCTTGGCGAACTGGAAAGCGGCCTCCAGGTGCTGGGCGAACGGGTTCGCCGGTGGGATCGCCACCGGCTCTTCGGCCGGGAACAGCGCGGGCAGGTGCTTCCGGAAGGAGGAGAGGTACTTCCACGCGTTGTCGGGGAAGATCACCACGGCGACGACGCCTGGCTCATCGGGCACGGCGCGCAGGGCGCCCGCCAGGGCCAGGCCGCAACTCGGGCCCGCGATCAGGCTCTCCTCCAGGTGCAGCCGCTGGCACACCCCGTACGCCTCGTCGTCGCCCACCTCCAGGACGGCGTCGTACTCGTCGGGGACGAAGAAGTCGGTCAGCGCCAGCGCGCGCAGGCTGCGGACGCCGGGAATGTCGTGGCCCTGGGTGGGGTGGACGCCGATCACTTGGACGTCCGGGTTCTGTTCCTTGAGGTAGCGGCCCGTCCCGGTGATGGTGCCGCAGGTGCCCAGCGCGGCCACGAAGTGGGTCACCGTGCCCTGGGTCTGACGCCAGATCTCGGGGCCGGTCGTCTTGTAGTGGGCCTCCGGGTTGGCCGGGTTGGCGTACTGGTTGAGCTCCCGCCAGCCGGGACGCTGCCCCAGCTCTTCCGCCTTCGCCATGGCGCCCTCGGGCTGGCCCGGCATCGGACACAGGTCGTCGTCGAGTTCGACCAGGTCGGTGCCGAACAGCCGCAGAGCCGTCCGCTTCTCCAGGGGGATCGCCTTCGACAGGGTTGCCGAGAACCCGTAGTCGCGGGCGTTGGAGACCATCGCCAGCCCGATGCCGGTGTTGCCCGAGGTCGGCTCCACCAGGTTCTCCAGGTGCTCGCCGCGCTCCTCGGCGTCCCCGATCAGGTTGGCCGCCACCCGGTCCTTCACCGCACCGAAGGGGTTGTACCACTCGAGCTTGGCGTAGACGCGCGCGTGCTGAAACCCGGTGATGCGCTGCAACGCGACGATCGGCGTCGGATTGTCGGCGTCCGGCAGCAGATCGAGGATCGAGTCGTAGGCGCGAAGGCTGTGATCGGACATGGTGACCCTTTCGGATGCGAAGCCAGACAAGAGTTCAACGTGGGGCTGTTCAGGGGGAAGGCCTGCGCGCCGTCACCGTGCCGGGAGGCGGCGCGCCGGCCTGTTGTACTCAGCGGGCGTCAGGGCGTGGCAGCCGTCTGCTCGCTGAGATCATGGACGGCGTCGAGGAACACATCGATCTCCTCGGCCGTGTTGTAGAAGGCGAACGAAGGCCGCACGGTCTTCTCCACGCCCAGGCGACGCAGGATCGGCTGCGCGCAGTGATGCCCGGCCCGCACCGCGATGCCGCGCTCGTTCAGCGCTGTGCCGACCGTCTCCGGTTCGTGCCCGGCCAGCACGAACGACAGGACGCTCGCCTTGTCGGTGGCCGTCCCGATGAGCCGGACACCGGGGATGGCGGCCAGTTTCGGGGTGGCGTACTCCAGCAGGGAGTGCTCGTAGGCGGCGATCCGTTCGATCCCCACCTCGTTGACGTACCGCAGCGCCGCAGCGAGCCCGACGGCGTCCGCGATGTTGCCGGTGCCCGCCTCGTACTTGTTCGGCGGCCCCTGGTAGATGCTGCGCTCGATCGTCACGTCGGCGATCATGTTGCCGCCGCCCTGCCAGGCCGGGGTCTCCTCCCACACCCGCTCGGAGATGAACACCGCGCCGATGCCGGTCGGGCCGAACACCTTGTGCCCAGAGAACACGAAGAAGTCCGCGTCCAAGCTCTGCAGGTCGACGCCCAGGTGCGGCACCGACTGGGCGCCGTCGATCAGCACCCGTGCTCCCGCCCGGTGGGCGAGCGCGGTCAGGGTCTGCACCGGGTTCACCGTGCCCGTCGCGTTGGCGACCTGGGTGGCCGCCACCAGCTTCGTCCGGGGGTCCAGCAGGGCGGTGAACGCGTCCAGCAGCAGGTTGCCCCGATCATCGACGGGTGCCACCTTCAGCACGGCGCCCGTCTGCTGGGCGACGATCTGCCACGGGACGATGTTGGCGTGATGCTCCAGGTTGGTGATGAGGATCTCGTCACCGGCCCGCAGGTTCGCCCGCCCCCACGACTGCGCCACCAGGTTGATGCCCTCGGTGGCGCCCCGCACGAACACGATCTCCTCGCTGCGTCCGGCGCCCAGGAAGTCGCGCACGGTCTCGCGGGCGTCCTCGTAGGCGTCGGTCGCCCGGGCGGCCAGTTCGTGGGCGGCCCGGTGAATGTTGGAGTTCTCGTGCGCGTAGAAGTACGCCAGCCGGTCGATGACCGCCTGCGGCTTCTGCGTGGTGGCCGCGTTGTCGAACCAGATCAGCGGCCGCCCGTGCACCTGTTCGGACAGGATCGGGAAGTCCTTGCGGATGCTCCCGACGTCGAAGACCTCCCGCGAGCCCAATGTCCCGGCAGGCAGGCCGCCGGAACGACGCGCGTCGCCCAGATCGAACAGGTCGTCGCGCGG
>NZ_DAIOIA010000209.1:0-2432 GCF_036744435.1 Propioniciclava sp.
GTGGGGCGTGCGGGGCTCGAACCCGCGACCCAGGGATTATGAGTCCCCTGCTCTGACCGGCTGAGCTAACGCCCCCAGCGTGAACGCCATGGCGTCGCGTCGTCTGGTCCGACGTGTCGTGTGTGCGTGTTCACACCGCCGGACGGCCAGGGCGAGCATAGCGGCTGTGCCACTGTGTGCCTGACGCCCGGTGGCGATACCGAGCAGGTTCAGGCAAGATGTATATACAACTGGCGGGGCGTTCCCGCCCTTGATCCGGGAGGAATCCGACATGACACCCCGCACTCCGGCAGCAGGTCTGACCGTCCCCCAGCTCGCGGCCTACATCGATCACTCGGTGCTCAAACCCGAGTTCACCCCTGAGGAGATCCAGCGCGAGGTCGGCAGGGGAGTGCAGCTGGGGTGCCGCACCGTCTGTATTAACCCCGCGGCGATCCCCCTCGCCCAGCCGCTGTGTGCGGGCACCAGCACCGGCGTCTGTGTTGTCATCGACTTCCCGTTCGGGTTGTCCAGCACGGCCTCCCGGGTCGCCCAGGCGCGCGACGTCGTGGCGGCAGGGGTCGCGGAAGTCGACATCGTTGCGCCCTACGGCTTCCTGCGGGGGGCACGCTACGACGACGTGGAGCGCGACCTGCGGGCCGTCATCGAGGTCTGCCACGGAGCGGAGACGCCGGTGAAGGTCATCCTGGAAACCGACGCGCTGACCGAGGCGCAGGTGCGCGGTGGCGTCGAGGCTGCCATCGCGGCCGGGGCCGACTTCGTGAAGACGTCGACCGGCTTCTACACCGGCGGCCTCCAGCACGCTGAGCCCGGAGCGTCCCTGGCGATGGTGAGCTTGCTGCGCGCCGTTGCCGCCGGACGGGCCAAGATCAAAGGGTTGGGCGCAATCCGGACCCGCGAGCATTTCCTCGCACTGATCGATGCGGGCGCCGACCGGCTGGGAGTGGGCTACCGCTCCACCCCGGTCGTGCTCGGGCTGACGCAGCCGGGCGCCCCGGCCCCTGCCGCGGGCTACTGAGGCGAGGCGGAGCGGCCCGGGGCGACGAAGGAACCGGTGTCCAAGACCCAGCGGGAGGCCACGTAGGCGGTGGTGGTCGCCTCGACGGGGCGCCCAGCGGTGTCCTCGATCACGCGAGTCTCCACCAGCAGCGCCGCCGGGGAAGTCACCCTCAGTGCGGTGGCCTCGTCGCGTGACGCCACCTTGGCGCTCACCTGCCCGGACGCGCGGCCCAGGCTCCGGCCGAGTGCGCGCAGCGCCTCGTGCAACGAGCCCGCCTCAAGGTCGGCGTCCAGGACGCCGACGAACTCCCGCGGCAAGGCCGCCTGCTCCCAGGCGATGGGGACGCCATCGGCCAGCCGCAACCGTTCGATGATGACGAGCGCAGCGTCACCGGGGAGGCCCAGTGCCTGCGCGCGCTCGGGGGCGGGGGCGAGTTCCGCACGGAGCAGCCGCGAGGAGGGGGTCATGCCTCGCTCCCGCACCTGCTCGGTGAACGAGCGCAGCACGCCCTCCTCACGGTGCAGGGTCGGCGGCAGGACGAAGCTGCCCGCCCCGCGGCGACGCTCAATCAGTCCGCGCTGGGCCAGCCGCTGCAGGGCGTGCCGGGCCGTCATCCGGCTGACGGCGAACTGCTCGGCCAGGTCGTTCTCGGAGGGGAGGGGGGCGCCCGGGGGCAGGATCCGGCACTGCTCCTCCAGCCACGCCTCGATCCGGCGGTAGTGGGCGCGGGGCGACGCGGATGCCTCAGTCATCCCCCCATCTTCCCTCCTGTGCCCGTGCCGCCGCCTCATAGCCCTCGCGCGTCAGCGGAGGAAGCGGGCCGGGATGCTCCTGCAGCAGGGTGTACAGCCGGGTCATCCACACGCGGGTGCGATCGACGCGCGACAGCAGGTCGGTCACCGCGCCTGCGGCCTCGTCGGCGTCGTCGGACGCGACCGGGATCTCGCCGACAACCCGCGCCTTGCCGAACACCTCGCCGACGACCATCCGGACGATCTCCTCGTCCAGGTGGATCCCGAGGGTCAGTCCGTCCGGGCGGGCGTGCTGGAACGTGCGGGCGGGACGCGCCCCATCGCGCCCGCCTGCTCCGGGTCCAGGCTGCGCACCCGGCCTTTGGCGACGAGGGTACGCAGCACGTCGCGGACCGACGCCGGGGTCAGCCCGGCGGCGTCGGCGATCTGGGCGGCGCGCCAGGCGCGACCGTCGTGAAGGGACGAAAGGACGGCGCGTTCGTTCCAGATCCGGACGGTGGAAGGAACCGCGCTGGCATGGGGGCGGCAGTATGGTGTCACCCTGCCAGTCGAGGGGCCCTCGCGTGCACCCCGCCACTCGGGCCGAGCGCAGGAACGATCCCCACCGATACCGCCGTGGCGGTATCGAGTCCCTTCTCATTGTCGTGTGATTCTCCCAGCCCCTAGATGAGGGTTTGTCG
>NZ_DAIOIA010000210.1:0-2409 GCF_036744435.1 Propioniciclava sp.
GCTCACCGAACGCGAGACGGAGGTACTCGCCCTCGTCGCGCGTGGGATGTCCAACACTGAGATCGCCAACGCGCTCACCATCTCCGTCAAGACTGTCAAGACGCATATCGGCAGCCTTCTCGCCAAGCTCCATGCCCGCGACCGCAGCCACCTCGTCATCACCGCCTACGAGACCGGCCTCGTCGCCCCCCTCTGATCCTGGGCTCGCGGTCCGGAGGTGACGCCGGGGGACGTATCTCAGCGCCGCGCCTCGGGGCCCTCCGGGTCGTCCCACCGGAGGGCCCCCGACGCGGGCGGGCTAGCTGATGGTTGCGCTGCAGGTGGCCATCGCGGACTTTCCATTGCCGGACTGCTGGGAGACCGACTCCCCGTCGACGAGGATCTCGCAGGTGATGGAGTTCTCCTTCATGAAGTCGGCGTTGATCGCGGACACCGAGATGATCGTGAAGCTCTCGTCGGTCTCCAGGGTCTTGTTCCAGGCGCCGGTGGTCTGCTCGTTGCTGGTGCCCGAACCGGTGCTGTAGGTGACCTGGGCGCCACGCTCGGAGTTCACCTTCAGCTCGATGGTGCGCTTCCCCGCGTTCTGGGACGGGGCCGCTCCCGCCTGCGACTCCGCGGGGGACGCCCCCGCGCTGGGGACGACGGTCGTGGTGCCCGACTGGAACGCCTCATCGACCACCCGCCCGAGGCTGGAGGTGAACGCGATCGCTCCCGCGATCGTGCCGACGATGGACACGATCACGGCGGCCACCGCCACACCCTTCTTGCGGTCCCGGGCGAACAGCCCGACCAGGCCGAGGATGAAGCCGACCGGGAGCAGCAGCCACCCCAGGAGGTAGGCGCCCTCGATGACGGCGAACGCGAAACCGAGGATCGCCACGATGAGGCCGATCAGGCCGATCGTGTTGCGCGGCGGCTTCGGCGGGACGACCGGACCGGCGGGCGAGCCGCCCGGCTCGGTCGGGTAGGGCTGGATGGGGTCGGACGTGCTCATGGCTGACTCTCCTTTGGCTGATGTGCTGCACCTATCCCATCGGCGGACGCCCGCCGGGCACATCGCCTGATCGGGTACCGCGACCCCCTCCGAACGGCTACGCCACGGGACCCGACCGGATGAGCCCCGGCACGCCACCTGCGGCCTACGATGCTGCTTGTGGCGGGGTTTCAGATGGCCTACGAACGGCTCGACGGGGGTGAACGTGCACCCTGGTGGCACACCGTCGCCCCCATCCTTCTCGTCGGGTTCTGCATGATCATGAGCGCCGTGTTCTCCCCGGCCGGGTGGGCCACGCCCAGCGACTCGTCGTCCACCAGCCTCGCCAACCCGGCCCTGATCGTGATGCTGTTGTCCTTCACCGCGCCCTTCGCGCTGATCTGGCGTCA
The DNA here is from genome assembly GCF_036744435.1 of Propioniciclava sp. NCBI lineage: Bacteria > Bacillati > Actinomycetota > Actinomycetes > Propionibacteriales > Propionibacteriaceae > Propioniciclava > Propioniciclava sp. Next base: position 1,384 of record NZ_DAIOIA010000210.1, read on the forward strand.
CCGGGCCCCCTTCTGGTTCACGCTGGTGGCCGCCGCCGTCCCGTTGGTGCTGCCGATCGGCATGGTCCCCGCGCTCGTCTTGGTGGCCGCCCTGATCGGACGCCGTCGCGGGCCCGCCGTGTGGTGGACACTCGGCGCGGTGGGGGTATCCACCTTCGTGGTGGTGACGCTCGATGCGCTCGCCCAGCCCAAGGGGGCGTCACTGTCCAAGATGTTCTTCGCCTCAGAGCCCAACGCCGCCAACCCCGCGTCCATCCCGCTGTGGCATGCCTGGCTGGCGGGAGCGATCCTGCTGGCCGCTGCCTGGGGGATCGGTCTCCTGCTTCGCTCGCGGCGGGGGGAGCGGGATCGCACCCAGGAGGTCCGGCAGCAGCAGGCGACCGTCAGCCGGCTGGGCGACGAGGTCGCCCGGCGGCAGGAGCGCGAGCGCATCGCCCGCGAGGTGCACGACGTCATGGGGCACCGGCTCTCGGTGCTCAATCTGCACGCGGGCGCCCTGGAGCTCAATGCCGGGGAGGATGCCCGCCTGCACGACTCGGCCAGCCTGGTCCGGGAGAGCGCAGGCAAGGCGATGGACGACCTGCGCTCCCTGCTCGGCGTCCTGCGTGAACCCCTGGGGGAGGAGCCGGTCGCCATCCCGCTGGCCCGGCTGCCCGAGGTGATCGCGGAGTCGTTCGGGGCCGGGCAGACGATCAACTCCTCCATCTACATCGCCGACCCCGAGCGGGCCGATCCGGCCCTGTCGCGGGCCGTCTACCGGATCGTGCAGGAGGTCCTGACCAACGCGCGCAAGCATGCGCCGACGTCCCCGGTGACGCTCAGCGTCCAGGGCTCACCGGATCGGGGAGTCGTCATCGACGCCCGCAACCAGTACGAACCGGCTAGCCAGGCGCCGCAACCCGGGTCGACCCGCGGGTTGAAGGGGATCGCTGAGCGGGCCGAGCTTCTGGGCGGGAGCATGCGGTATGGCCTGACCGACGGCGACCGCGGCTTCCGCGTCACCGTGACGCTGCCCTGGCGGGAGGC
>NZ_DAIOIA010000211.1:0-2393 GCF_036744435.1 Propioniciclava sp.
CCGGAGGTCTTCGCTACCTCACCCGTTCACAACCTCCCGGGGAAGTACACCTAGCGACCATCGTCCTCGACCACTTGGAGCACCCCCATGAAGCTGTCTCTCATCGGCGCCCCCACCGACGTCGGGGCCAGCGTCCCCGGCTGCCGACTCGGGCCCGGTGGCCTGCGGATCGCAGGCCTCGGCACCGCACTGACCGCGCTGGGCCACGACGTCGAGGATGCCGGCGACCTGGTCGGCCCGCCCAATCCCCGCCAGGCCCCGGTGAAGGGGTACCGTCACCTGCCCGAGGTCACCGCCTGGAACACGACGGTGCGCGACGCCGTGGCCGACGCCCTGGCCCGAGAGCGGCTGCCGATCCTGCTCGGCGGCGACCACAGCCTCGCGGTGGGGTCGATCTCGGCGGTGGCCGCCCATTGCCGCGCCCGCGGCACGAAGCTGCTGGTGATCTGGGTGGACGCCCACGCCGACATCAACACCGCCCAGATGACCCCCTCGGGCAACCTCCACGGCATGCCCGTGGCCTGCCTGCTCGGACAGGGGCCCGCAGAGCTCACGGCCTTGTCCGGTCAGACCCCCGCCCTCACCGCGGCACAGATCCACCAGGTGGGGCTGCGCAGCGTGGACGCCGGGGAGAAGAGCTTCCTCGTCGAGCAGGGGGTCGCCGTCTACGACATGCGCTTCATCGACGAGGTCGGCATGCGCGAGGCGCTGCGGCGAGCCCTGGCCGATCTGGACGACGACACCCACCTGCACCTGTCGCTGGACGTCGATTTCGTCGATCCCGAGGTGGCCCCCGGGGTCGGCACCCCGGTGGTCGGAGGGCCGACCTACCGTGAAGCGCAACTGTGCATGGAGATGGTCGCCGACACGGGGCGCCTCGGCTCCCTGGACGTGGTGGAGATCAACCCGGCCCTCGATGTCCGCAATGCCACCTCCACCCTGGCGGTGGACCTGGTGGAGAGCCTGTTCGGGAAGTCGACGCTGCTCAGGATGACGCGGTCGTCCTGACCTCGGCGGCTCAGGCGCGCGCGAGCTTCGCGGAGGTGGCCAGGTTGCGCACCGTGGTCACCAGCGGGGCCAGGGCGCGCGGGATCCCGGCGGCCAGCTTCGAGGTCCCCTGCCCCTCGCCGAAGCGCAGATAGGCGACCTGCCCGGAGAACACCACCTCTTCCGCGGGGGTGGCCAAGGCGATCAGCCGCGCTCGCGCCTCCGGGCCGATCGGTGCGGCACAGAAGGCGATCGCCGTCTGCGCCGGATCGGGGAACGGATGCCCGGAGACGACCTCGGCCAAGGCCTCCTGGGTGAGGACGACCGTGTCGACGGGGAAGCCGAACGCCTCGTGGATCGCCTTCTCGGCGACAGCCCGAACGGCCGCGCCGTCCAGGTCGCTGCTGACCAGCAGGTTGCCGGAGGCCAGCAGCGTGGTGGGGTGGGCGAGTCCCGAAGCGGCGACGACGTCACGCAGCCGCGCCATCGGCACCTTCTTGTGCCCGCCGACATTGATCCCGCGCAGCAGCACGGCATATCTGGTCATGGGTGGCCTCCTGAACGTGCGACGGCCGCCACGATAGCCCCAGCCGCCGCGGGTTGACCGGGACGCCGCCACCGGGCGGCGCACAGCGGATCTCCTGACGAGGACCGCTCGCCAGGAGATCCGCCGAGGCGGTGCTACACCACCAGCGGCCGGTCGGTGGGCGCGATCGGCCGGGGCAGGCTGGAGGTGCCCTGCAGGTAGGCGTCCACGCCGTTGGCGGCGCTGCGGCCCTCGGCGATGGCCCAGACGATCAGGGACTGGCCCCGCCCCGCATCGCCGGCGACGAACACCCCCGGAACCGAGGTCTGGAAGTCCGCGTCACGGGCGATGTTCCCGCGGGCATCGAGGTCCACCCCGAGTTCGGCGACCACGCCGTCGGGCTGCGGTCCCACGAAGCCCATGGCGAGCAGGACCAGGTCGGCGGGGATCACCCGTTCGGTGCCCGGCACCGGCGTGAGCTTGCCCTCGACGAACGTGACCTCGGTCAGGTGCAGTTCCTTCACCTGACCGTCGACGCCGACGAACTCCGTCGTCGAGACGGCGAACTCGCGATCGACCTCGCCCTCTTCGTGGCTGGTGCTGACCCGGAATAGCATCGGATACGTCGGCCAGGGCTGCCCGGCGGGTCGATCCTGCGGCGGGGCCGGCATGATCTCCAACTGCGTGATCGACGCGGCTCCCTGACGCAGCGAGGTGCCGATGCAGTCCGAACCGGTGTCGCCGCCGCCGATGACCACGACGTGCTTCCCGGTGGCGAGGATCTGGTCCTCGACGGACTGTCCGACGGCGACGCGGTTGGCCTGCGGCAGGAACTCCATCGCCTGATGGATGCCGGCCAGTTCGCGCCCGGGAACCGGGA
>NZ_DAIOIA010000212.1:0-2385 GCF_036744435.1 Propioniciclava sp.
CCCCGAGCAACCGTGGCGGCGCGCGCGGCGGTCGCGGCGGCGCCACGAAGGGCGCGAGCGGGCAGCGAGGCGGAAGCTCAGCAGGGGCACGTCGCTCCGGTGGCGATCCTGCGGGCTCGAACCGCGGGGCAGCGGCCTTCTCGGCCTCGGCAGGCCGGGCCCAGCGTCGCGGTCGCTGACCAGTCCAACCACGAACGCCCGGCGATCCACGCCGGGCGTTCGTGTGTCACGTCAGCGGGCCAGCCAGGCCGCGTAGGCGTCGAACGAGAAGGGCCTGCCCAGGAAGCACTCGACCAGGTCGGCCGCGTCGCGCGTCCCACCCGGGGCCAAGATGGTGTCGCGGTAGCGGGATGAGACGCTCACGTCGAACAGGTCGTGGCTGTTGAACGCGCTGAACAGATCCTTGGCGATGACCAGCGACCACATGTACGTGTAGTAGCCCGAGCCGTAGCCGTCCAGGTGCCCGAAGCCCGCGGGCATGCAGGTGCCGGGCAGGTAGCCGAACAGTGAGTAGCGGGCCTGCAACTCCGCGGTTCGTGCCACCAGGTCGTCGGGGTTCTCCACATGCAGGTAGTACGACAGTGCGGCGTAGAACATCTGCGTCCGCGCGAAGTAGCCCTTGCCGAAGTCCTCGGCCGCACGCATCCGCGCGACCAACGCGGCAGGGATGGGCTCCCCGGCCACGTCCGTGGCGAAACTGCGCAGCACGGCCGGATCCCACGCCCATTCCTCCAGCATCTGGCTAGGCGCTTCGACGAAGTCCCACTCCGTCGCGACGCCCGAGAACTCGGCCCATCGCTGATGTCCGCCCACCACATGGTGGATCAGGTGGCCGAACTCGTGGAACAACGTGACGACGTCGCCGTGCTCCATCAGACCGGTCGGCAGGTTGCAGACCAATGCCCCCTCGGGAAGGCTCACCTCGGCCACACCGCTCACCAGCGTGAACTGGGCCGCATGCTTGAACTTGCCCTCGCGAGGATGCAGATCCAGGTAGATGCGACCCACCAGTTCCCCGTCGGCGGTGCGGGACACGTCGTAGGCGGTGACCGTCTCGTGCCAGACCGGTACGTCGGTGCGTGCGGTGTAGCTCAGCCCGAACAGCCGCCCGGTCACGGCCAGCAGCCCGGCCCGCACCTTCGCGAAGTCGAAGTAGGTGCGCACCACCTGCGCATCGACGTCGAGTTCCTCGCGGCGATGCACCTCGGCGTAATAGGCGGCGTCGCTGGACTCGACCCGCTCGGCGTCCGGGTGGTCGCGGCGCAGCCGCTCCAGGAGCACCGCCACGTCGCGGCGTGCGGGCGCATCCGCGGCGTCGGCGATCTTGTCGATGAAGGTCGCGATGGCCTCCCCGGAGCCGATCATCTTCACCTCGGCGTCGTAGTCCGGCCAGGTCGCGTACCCCAGCAACTGAGCCAGCTCGGCGCGTAGCGCGAAGATCTCATGGAGGACGGCGACGTTGTCCGGATACCCGACGGTCAGCGACGCCACCAGCAGGTCGCGGCGCGCCGCCGCGTCGTGGGCGAAGGTGCGGAACGGGAGGGCGTCGGGGTAGTCCGTGGTGATCGAGACCAGCCCCTGTTCGTCGGCCGGGTGAGCATCGATCCAGTCCTGCGGGAGGCCCGCCAACTGCTCGGGGCGGACGCGGATCGCCCGCGTCCCCTCGCGAATGGTCTTGGCGAACTGCTGGCCCAGCACGGTGAGCCGGTCGCGGATCTCCTTGATCCGGGCGCGGGTGGGTTCAGCGGTCGCCACCCCCGATCGGCGAAACGACCGCAGAACGCGCTCCAGAAGCCGGCGGGAGTCGGCGTCCAGGTCGGCGGCGTCGAGTCCGGCGAAGACGGCGTACAGCTCGGTGTCCAGGCCGAACTGGGTCGCCAGGCTGCGCGCCTGTTGCGAGATGGCGTCCGCCTGCTCGCGGACCGCGGGATCGGGGTGGACCTCGCTGAACAGTTCCCCGCGGGCCGCCACGCCACCCAGGGCGATGTCGATGTTGTTCCAGGCGGACAAGACGTCCCCCGCCGGGCCGGGTGCCGCCGTTTTGAGGCGGTCCGCCCCCGTCCGCGCGGCGTCCAGGGCGGCGGCGGAGGTGTCGGTCAGCCAGGCGAGGTAGGCCCGGCCCTCGGGCTCGGGCAGGGACAACGGTGTCAGGTCACTCACCCCGTCACCCTACCCAGCGTGCGTCCCCGTCCCGCCCTCGCGGGCATCACGCCAAGGTCAGCGCCAACGCGAGGAGGAGCACGTAGCCCACCACGACGACGCCGGTCACGGCGAGATGCCAACGTCGATGCTCGACCATCACGGCGACGAACTCACGGATCAACGCACTCGGGTAGTAGTAGCCGGCCGTCGGGGCACCCACGACCCGTGCGTTGAGCCCCAGCG
>NZ_DAIOIA010000213.1:0-2369 GCF_036744435.1 Propioniciclava sp.
TTCCTGGCGGGCGATGGCACCTACGGCACGCCGACCGACCTGCCCTGGGGGATGGCCTTCCCGAACGGCGTCGTGCCCGTGACCGTCCCGGTTCACCCCGCCCAGTTGTACGAGGCTGCCGGCGCGTTCGCGATCGCCGCCGTGCTCTGGCTGCTCGCCCGCCGCTGGCTGCCGCTGTCAGTGTTCGGCGGCTACCTCGCCCTCAGCGGAGCCGCGCGACTGCTGGTCGAGATCGTCCGGGTCAACGACCGCGTCCTGCTCGGCCTCACCGAAGCGCAACTGTTCGGCGTGCTCAGCATCATCGCCGGCGTCATGCTGATCGCGGTCGACCGCCGGCAGCGGACCCCCGAGCCCGCCGCCGCACACCCGGTCGAGCCGGCGCGCGTGTGATTCGCTCGGTGGACTGGCCTCGCCGGCGATGACGACCCTGCGGACCGCACGGGACGCGGCGTGGGCCCGGCAGCGGTGGCCGCGTCAGTGGGCACCGCTGGTCGCGGCGGGGGCGGCGGGTGCGGCGGGGTTGGTGACGGGCACGGGTGTCGCACCGCTGGGCTGGTGGCTCGCCCCACCGGTTGGCGTCATGGTGCTCACCGTCGCCGTGCACCGGAGCACGTCGCTCCGGGCTGCGGCTGCCGTGGGGCTGGCCTACGGCCTTGGCCTGTCCGGACCAACCCTGGGCTGGATGGCCGCCATCCACCCGGCCGCCCTGGTAGGGCTGCTGTTGCTCTCCTCCAGCTGGTCTGCGGTCACGGCCGTGCTGGTCCGCGCCGCCGGCCGGAGCCGCGGCTGGCCCGTACTGGCAGCCCTGGCCTGGTTGGGCGTGGAGTTCCTCGCCGCCCGCGTCCCGTTCGGCGGCTTCGGCTGGCTGCGGCTCGGCTACACCCAGATCGACTCGCCCCTGGCCGGGCTGTACCCCTTCATCGGGGTGGCCGGCGTCAGCTTCTCCGTGGTCCTCACGGGACAGCTGGGCGCCTGGATCCTGCTGGGGCCCTCCAGGCGGCGCCTGGCCTGGTCCGCGGCGTGGCTGGTCGTCGTCACCGGCGCCGCCACCGCCGGTACCGTGACCCCGACCCCGCCCCCTGACGGCGTCGTCACCGCGGGCTGGGTCCAGGGTGGCGCACCCGGCGGCGGCGTCTACGGCCTCGGCCCGCCTCGCACCATCACCACCAACCAAGCACGGGCCACCCGCGAACTGGCCGCCGCGATCGACGCCGGCCGCCTGCCGGCCCCCGACTTCGTCGTGTGGCCCGAGAACGCCACCGACCTCGACCCCGACACCGACCAGCGCACCGGCCAGCTCGTCGAGCAGTCCGTCGCGGCCGTGGGGCGTCCCGTGCTGGTCGGCGCCATCCTCGACGGTCCCGGACCCCGCCAGCGGCGAACCGCCGCCCAATGGCGCGAACCCGACGGCCGGATCGGGCCCACCTATCAGAAACGCTCGATCGTCCCGTTCGGCGAATGGATCCCGTTCCGAGACGTGCTGCTGCCGCTGATCCCTGCCCTGCGCTACGTCGGCGCCCAGTCCGTGGCCGGCACTGATCCGGGTCTTCTCGACGTACAGCTCCCCGACGGACGCTCGATCACCCTTGGCGTGCTGGCCTGCTTCGACGTCGCCTTCGACCCCGTCGTGCACGACCTCGCCACCGCGCAGGCCGTCATCGTGCAAAGCAACAACGCCATGTACCAGGGCACCGCCCAGATCGAGCAACAGTTCGCCATCACCCGGGCCCGGGCAGCGGAACTGCGCCGCGACACCCTCGTCGTCACCACCAGCGGCATCACCGGACTCATCGATCCCACCGGTCGGGTCACCATGAAGGTCACCGAACCGGGTCCCGCCGTTGGAGTGGTGCAACTCGGCCTGCGCACCGGGACCACCACCGCCAGCTGGCTCGCCACCCCCCTGGAGGTCACCGCGACCGTGGCCGCCGCGCTCTGGATCACGGCGCTCACGCTGACGCCTTCGCCGCGCAGGCGCTTTCATCCCTTGGTCGGATCTTGACCAGAGCCGGGCCGACACCACACCGACGTCACGCACCCTCGACGGTATGGACACCAGCCTGACCGACCCCCCGGCATCTACTCTGGCCGCCGACAGCGTCACCGCGGCCACCCCGTGGCGGGCCCGCGCCGCCGGGGCGTGGGCGGCCACCCGAGCCACGTTCGGGGCCCTGCTCGGGCTCGCACCGCATGTCCTGCACCACGTCGGGTTCCTCGCCGGCGCCGCCCTCCTGACCGGCGTCGTGGGCAACACGGTGCTCTACGCAGCCGGGATGCTGCTCAGCATCCCGATGCTCAACCGCCTCCGGAAACGGTTCGGCACCTGGAAGGCGCCAGCGCTGGGGGCGATCGCCTTCACCAGCCTGTTC
>NZ_DAIOIA010000214.1:0-2366 GCF_036744435.1 Propioniciclava sp.
CGTCGGCCCGAGTCCGTGCTGTCGAGTGAGGGCCACCCACGGATCTTCTCACCTGCCTCAAGCGTGTCGGGACAGCATCCACGACCACCGGTACTGTTCATCCATGTTGCTTGGACAATTGGCGGATCGGTATGGGCGGGTGGCGCGCGACCTGCGCGTCTCGCTGACCGATCGGTGCAATCTACGGTGCAGCTACTGCATGCCCGCCGAAGGCCTCCCCTGGCTGCCGACCGAGGAGACTCTCACCGACGACGAGGTCGTGCGCCTCATCCGCGTCGCGGTGGAGCACGGCGGGATCACCCGCGTCCGCTTCACCGGCGGTGAGCCGCTGCTGCGTCGCGGCCTGGAGCACATCGTCGCCGGAGCCGCGTCGCTCGTCGGTTCGGCCGGACGCCCGGAGCTGGCACTGACCACCAACGGCCTGGGCCTCGATCGTCGCATCGGCGGCCTGGTGCGGGCGGGGCTCGACCGCGTGAACGTCTCGCTGGACTCTCTCGATCGCGCACGCTACGCGCAGTTGGCCCGCAGAGACCGGCTCGACGACGTCCTGGCGGGGATCCTCGCCGCCGACCAGGCGGGCCTGCGCCCGGTCAAGATCAACTCGGTCGTCCTGCGGGGCACCAACGAGCAAGACGTGGTCCCCTTGGCGCGGTTCTGCCTGGAGCGGGGCTACGAACTGCGCTTCATCGAGCAGATGCCGCTGGGCCCGCAGGGCGAGTGGCGGCGCGACGACATGGTCACCGCCGACGAAGTCCTGGCGATGCTGGGCGGCGCCTTCACGCTGTCCCCCGTCGATGGCCCGCGCGGCCCGGCCCCGGCAGCACTGTGGCAGGTCGCCCCCGACACCACTCAACCCGGGGGGCGGCTGGGCGTGATCGCCTCCGTGACCAAGCCGTTCTGCGGTGGATGCGACCGGACCCGACTCACCGCGGACGGACAGATCCGTTCCTGCCTCTTCTCCCGCCAGGAGACCGATCTGCGCGCCGTGCTGCGCGGCGGGGGCAGTGACGAGGATCTCGCCCAAGCGTGGCGCCTCGCGCAATGGGGCAAGCCCCCGGCCCACGGCATCGACGAGCCGGGCTTCCACCAACCCGGCCGGACGATGAGCGCCATCGGCGGTTGAGCATCCCTACACACACAAGGAGGAACCCATGGTGCAGATCCGATACTTCGCCGGCGCGGCGGAGGCTGCAGGACTCGACGAGGCCGAGGTGGACGCGAGCGAATTGACCGCGTCCGAACTGCGGGCCGAACTGGGGAGGTCGAACCCGCGGCTCGCGGAGGTGCTGCGGGTCAGTTCCCTCCTCGCCGACGGAGCCCGCCTCGACGATCCGGATGCGCCCCTGGCCGGGGTGCAGCGCGTGGACGTGCTGCCCCCCTTCGCGGGCGGGTAGGCCCCATGCGCCGGGCGGGTCTGGTGCTGGGCGGTGGACGCTCGACCCGGATGGGAACGGACAAGCTGGCGCTCGTCTTGGAGGGGCGCCCGCTGTTGACCCGGAGCGTGGACGCCGCCCTCACGTGGGCCTCGCGCGTGGTCGTCGCGGGCGACCCGCCTCACGGGTGGTCCTCCGACCCTCGCGTGAGGTTCCGCAGGGAGTCGCCCGCGTTCGGCGGCCCGGTGGCCGGCATCGCGGCCGCGCTCCCCCTGCTGGAGGACGCCGACGAGGTGCTGATCCTGGCCGGCGATCTCGCGGACCCCCTTTCCGTCGTGCGGCTCCTGGCCGCCGAGCCGGAGGGTGAGGACGGGATCGCCTTGGAGGACACCAGCGGCTGGCCGCAGTACCTGGCGGGCCGCTACCGGCTCGGCTCGCTTCGCGACGCCCTCTCGCTGCTCGAGGACCCCCGAGACGTCTCCGTGCGCCGGTTGATGCGTCCGCTGACCGTGCGTCTCATCCCCGCACCGGCCACCGCGACCCAGGATTTAGACACCCCCGAAGTTGCGAAAATACTCGGGGCCCGGCCGCCGCATTCGCGGTGAAACTCGCCGCCTCGTCCCGCGTCTGAGAATGCCCGCGAGGCCGCCCGGAGAACCCCAGCGCAGAGTCCCCGCCAGACATGTTTATCCGAGTAACTTGTGCAAAACTCAGCGCCATGGAACCTCGCGCCAGACTCGACGGGCCAGCCTCAGATGCCCTGCTGAAGGTCGGTCGATACTTCACCCGCTGGGACAGCACCCAGGATCTGCGCGCCACCTTCCGCGAGGGCGGACGCTCCGGCGACATCTTCTACCGCGACCGCTGGAGCCACGACAAGGTCGTCCGGTCCACCCACGGCGTGAACTGCACCGGCTCGTGCTCCTGGAAGGTCTACGTCAAGGACGGCATCATCACCTGGGAGTCGCAGCAGACCGACTACCCCACCACGGG
>NZ_DAIOIA010000215.1:0-2334 GCF_036744435.1 Propioniciclava sp.
TGTGTTTTAGCAAGTTGGCGTCCGCTTTGTGAGCGGTGTTTTTCCGCAGTGTAGGCAGCGGGTTTTCCGCAGGGTGTGCGGTATCGGCCGCTGCCTGTCTGCGTTGTGTTGGTTATTTGGTCATGAGGGCGTGTTCGCTTCGGTAGGAGCGGCCCTCGAATCTGATGAGCCGTCCGTGGTGGACGGTGCGGTCGATGAGGGCGGCGGCCATGTTCTTGTCGCCGAGCACGCGTCCCCATCCGCTGAATTCGATGTTGGTGGTGTAGATGATGCTCCTTGTCTCGTAGGAATCGGAAATGATCTGGAAGAGGAGCCTGCTGCCCTCCTCGTCTATGGGCAGGTAGCCGAACTCGTCGATGATGAGAAGTCGGGCCTTGCCGATGCTCGCGAGTTCCCGGTCGAGCCGGTTCTCCTGCTGGGCGCGGCGCAGACGCATGAGCAGTCCGGTCGCGGTGAAGAAGCGCACCGGGACGCCCCGCTCGCAGGCGAGCCGTCCGATCGCGATGGCCAGGTGGCTCTTGCCGGTGCCGACGGGCCCGTAGAGCACGAGGTCCTCGCATCCGGCGACGAAGTCGAGGTTCTCGAGCTGCGCGCGCCCCCAGTCGGCGGGCATCTTCAGGTTGGTCCAGTCATAGCCGTCGAGGGTCTTGTCGGCGGGGAAGCCGGCCTGTTTGAGCAGGCGCAGGCGTTTGGATCGCTCGCGCGAGTCGAGTTCGGCCGTGAACCATCGTTCGATGAAGTCGAGCTGGTTGGGCGTGGCCTCGGCGAGCGTGCCGGCGAGCACGCTGCGTGTCAGGGTCAGGCTGCGGCTCATCTTCAGGATGCGTTCGCTTTTCTCGGTCGTGGACGCGCGCCTGCGTCGGGTCTCCGGGATCACCGGATCGGGTCTGACGCTCACCGTTCTTCCCCTCCGTCGTCCGTGCCGGTGATGAACCGGTCGTAGCCGCTCAGGTCGGGCTCCTCGATCCCGCCGGGGTATTCCCACTCGCCGTCGCGCATGCGCAACGCGATAGGGGTGAGCGAGTCCGCGTGCAGGCCCATGTCCCTGTTCGAGCGCAGGATCTCGCCGCACGCCTGCATCGCGGGATCGAACCCGGCCGCCCGGCACGCGTCCCCGATCGCTTTGAGGCTCTCCCTCAACGTCTTTTCGTCCATGGAATCAAGCCACGCGCGTATATCGTCGGGCACGTCCGGGCGGATCGAGCTTTCCCGCCACGCGCGGGGTTTGACCGCGAGCCGGGGAAGCACGAGCGCGGGATCCTCCACATTGCGCGACCGTCCGTACTGTCTGGGATACTCCGCGAAGAGCTCGCCGGTGGCGGGCGAGGTGAGCGTGACCGTGTCCCACCGGATCGCGGCCAATACCCTGGAACGCGCCGAATCGGGGCCGGCGAGGTACCGGTTCGAGTCGATGTCGACCAGCCCGTACTTGTCGGCCGTCCGGCTTTCCCAGCGAACCGGGTCGAACGCCGTGGACGGCAACGGCATCAACGCGGCCCTCTCCTCGTCGAACACCTCGGCCACGGGCACGTCCAGCAACCTCGGGCAATACGAGTCCCTGGCGAGCCCGTCGCACCGCTCCAGCAGGAGACGGCTCAACTGCCCATACGATTCCGCGCGCATGGGCGGCACCATGAGATTGCGCCGCAAAAACCCGACCGCGTTCTCCACGCTGCCCTTCTCGTTGCCCGAATACGGGTTGCAGAACCGGACCTCGAGCCGGTAATGCGCCACGAACGCGGAGAACACCCCGGTCAACGCGACCTCGCCCTTCGCGTTGCGCCGGCCGGCACCGGTCGCGTTGTCCATCACGATCACGGGAGGAACACCCCCGATATGCTCGAACACGAGCATCAGGCCATGGCACAGACACTCCGCGTTCTCGCCCGGCAACGCCACGCACAACCGCATGTTCGAATACGGCAACGAGACCACCAGGCAATGCACGTCCGCCATCTCGCCAGCGATCCGGGCCCGGGCCACGCCGAAATCGACCTGCATGCTGCCCGCCGCCCACTCGAGCCGCACGTACCCCTCGCGATCCGGCATGCCGCGGTTCGCCTCGCGCCACCGGTGCACGTAACGCATCGTGGTCGAATACTCGCCGTCGTAGTCCGTCTCCGCCAGCAGACGGTCGTGCACGCGCCTGATCGTGTGACGCTGCTTCCTGGGCAGCATCCGATCCGCCTCCAGCCACTCGTCCACCAGATGCGCGTACGGGTCGATCTTCGACCCGTACCTGCGATCCGCCTTCGGCTTGGGCGAGCAATCCTCCATATCCGCGTACTTCGCGACCGTCCCGCGATCCACGTGAAGACGCCGCGCTATCTGCGC
>NZ_DAIOIA010000216.1:0-2271 GCF_036744435.1 Propioniciclava sp.
CGCGGGCCGCGTCCAGGTGGACGTCGGGGTCGGTGGTGAGGGCAGTGACGCGCTGCCCCCAGTGCGGGTCGGGCAGCCCGACGACGAGCCATTCCCCGCCCAGCGTGCTGAGTGCCGCCTCCACCACGAGGGGGGAGACGTTGGTGCCACCGCTGAGCAGGACGTCGTCGGCGCGCCCGGACACCTCGAGGCGGCCTTCGCGCAGGATCCCCAGATCGGGGGTGACGAGCCAGCGGCGGCCGCCCTGCCAGACGAACGGCTGGGCGTCCGCGGGCGCGTCGAGGTAGCCGAGCGCCAGCGTGGGCCCCGCGAGCAGGACGCGACCCACCTGTGCGGGCTCCGCGCCAGCGAACCCGGCCTCCGGCGGCGCCTTCGCCGGAGGCGCGGCATCGCCGTCGACGTGGATGCGCACGCTCACCCCGTCGAGCGGGACGCCGTCGTAGACGCAGCCGCCCGCCGTCTCGGTGGAGCCGTAGGTGCGCACCACCCGCACCCCGGCGGCCCGCGCGCGGGCGGCCAGGTCGGGAGGCAGGGCGGCCCCGCCGACGAGCACGGCGTCGAACCGGGACAGCGCCTCGGTGCCCGCGGCGAGGGCGGCGTGCAGTTGGGTGGGAACCAGCGAGAGCGCCGCCCGGCCCGGGGTCAGCGCGTCGACGGCCGCCTCGAACAAGGCGGCGTCGAAGCCGGACGCGGGGGCGTAGACCACCGGGGGGAGAACGGCCAGCGCGCTGCGCAGCACAACCTGGAATCCGGCGACGCCGTGGATCGGCAGGGAGGTCACCCACTGGCAGGGCCCGCCCAGGCGCGCCAGCGTCGCGGACGCCGACGCGACCAGGGCGTCCAGGGTGAGCCCGACCAGGTGCCCGCGGCCGTCCGTGGAACCCGACGTGGCGATGATGACCTCCGCGTCGCTGTCGGCTTCCCGCAGCCGGGTTAGCGCGTCGGCGTAGGCGGGCGCATCGGGCGCCATCAGCAAGGTGGGGGCCCGATGCCGCGGGTGCGACTCCCGGGCACGGAGCTGCGCGCTCAGGTGCGTGTAGAGCGCGGCGACCGCTTCCGCGCCGGTGCCGCCGCCACCCCAGGACGGGGCGAACATGTCAGTAGTAGTAGGGGTAGTCGGCCCAGTCGGGGTCGCGGCGCTCCACGAACGCGTCCCGGCCCTCTTGGGCCTCGGCGGTCATGTAGGCCATCCGGGTCGCCTCCCCGGCGAACACCTGTTGCCCGGCCAGGCCGTCGTCGGCCAGGTTGAAGGCGTACTTCAGCATCCGGATCGCCTGGGGGGACTTGGTGGCGATGATCGCCGCGTACTCCAGGGCGAGGGTCTCGATGTCGTCGTGGTCGGCGACCTCGTTGACCACCCCCCACCGTTCGGCGTCCTCCGCGGAGTACTCCCGGGCCAGGAAGAAGATCTCGCGCGCCCGCTTGTCCCCGGCCTGGCGGGCCAGCAGCGACGAGCCGTAGCCCGCGTCGAAGCTGCCCACGTTGGCGTCGGTCTGCATGAACCGGGCGTGCTGCCGGGACGCGATCGAGAGGTCGCACACCACGTTGAGGGAATGCCCACCGCCCGCGGCCCAGCCGCTGACCACGCAGACCACGACCTTCGGCATGGTGCGGATCAGGCGCTGCACCTCCAGGATGTGCAGGCGTCCCGCGCGTGCCGGGTCGATCTGCTCGCGGCGGGTGGCCGGGTCGGCGGACGCGTCGGCGCCGACGGTCTCATACCGGTAGCCGTCGCGCCCGCGGACGCGCTGGTCGCCCCCGGAGCAGAACGCCCAGCCGCCGTCCTTGGCGGAGGGGCCGTTGCCGGTGAGGATCACCGTGCCCACATCGGAGGTCATGCGGGCATGATCCAGGGCCCGGTAGAGCTCATCGACGGTGTGCGGGCGGAAGGCGTTGCGGACTTCTGGCCGGTCGAACGCCACCCGGACGGCCGGCAGGTCGGCGCCGTGGTGGTCCACCGCGCGGTGGTAGGTGATGTCGGTGAAATCAAAGCCCTCGACGGCGCGCCACCGGGTCGGATCGAACGGGTTGCCCATGGTCGGTCAGCCTACGGCAGGCCGCCGGGATCGGGCCCGGCGAGGCGGCGCCGGTACACTCGCCGCTTGTGATCCCTCAGCCGTTCGATGCGTCCTCGGGTTCGCCCGGTCGCACCGTCGTCGAGCCGCTCGAGGACTCCCTACGTCGCGGCGTCCCGCTGGTGTGGGCCAGCGGATCGGGCTCGTCACGTCGGGCCCTGCTGGGCTGGGGACAGGCTCACCGCGTCACCGCGCA
>NZ_DAIOIA010000217.1:0-247 GCF_036744435.1 Propioniciclava sp.
GTACGAGGCCGGCAAGCCTCCCAAGCTGGTGCCGACGCAGGCCGACCGGTCGGCGTACCTGGCGATCGTGCGTGCGAGCGCGGAGGCAGGTGGCGAGGACGCCGTCGGCGCGGCGTACCGCCGGTTCCGGGTGAAGCTGGCCGAGATCGACGATCCCGAGGATCCCCACGATGGAACCCGCCGCGGTCAACCAGTCCGCCTTGTTCATGTCGGCATCCGCGTACAGCACCTTGTCGTGGAGCTGTTC
>NZ_DAIOIA010000217.1:257-2270 GCF_036744435.1 Propioniciclava sp.
CCGTGGGCTCGCGCTCGTCGCGGTCACGGCTGAGGCCGGCGACAACGCGCACCGGATCTTCGAGTCGCTCAACAACACCGGACTGCGGCTCACCCAGTCGGATCTGCTGAAGAACCACCTGTTCATGCGTCTAAGCCTGAATCCACCGGCCTGGTAGCGGTGCGTTAAGCGAGGAAGTGCCCTCTGGTAAGGGAGAATGGGACTTGTCTAGAGTTCCGTAGCTCCCCCAAGAAGGGCACTTCCGAGATGCAACTGTCTCACACCCCCGGCCGAATGTCGGCGTCGTTCGACGAGCCCAACCTGGTCGGGTCCGCCGGCTTGGTGCCAGCGATGATGCTGGCCGGCCGGATTGGACTGGTGCAGGTGGCGGATGAGTTGTTGACGGTGCCCGGCGCGAAGGGCTGTGCGGGGACCAAGCTCACCTCCGTGCTGGCCGGGATGCTGGCCGGCGCGGACAGCATCGACGACCTCGACGTCCTGCGGCACGGTGCGATGGCCAGACTGTTCGGAGGGGTACGGGCACCGTCCACGCTGGGAAGCTTCCTGAGGTCGTTCCGGTTCGGGCACGTCCGCCAACTCGACGCCGTCGCAGCCCGCACCCTGTGCCGGCTGGGCGAACGGGTGCCTGGCCTGCTGCCCACCGGGCCGGTGGTGTGGCTCGATGTCGATGACACGATCAAACCTGTCTACGGCCGCGGCAAGCAGGGCGCCCAGCACGGCTACACCCGCGTGCGCGGGTTGAACGCCCAACTCGCGACGGTGTCCGGCCCTGACATCGCGCCGGTGATCGCGGCCGCTCGGCTCCGTCGTGGCGCAGCATCCTCCGCGCACGGCGCGGTCCGGTTGGTCCGCGACGCCCTGGCCACCCTGCGCCGCGCGCACGTGGCCGGCCCGGTGCTGGTCCGGGCGGATTCGGCCTACTACCAGCAAGCCTTGGTCGCCGCGATCGTCAAGGCCGGCTGCCAGTTCTCGATCGGAGCCCGCCTCAACAAGGGGGTCCGTGCCCAGATCGCCACCATCGACGAGCAGGCGTGGACCCCCATCGTGTACCCCAACGCGATCGTTGACCCCGACACCGGCGAACTGATCTCCTCGGCCGAAATCGCCGAAGTCGGCTACACGGCGTTCACCTCGCATGGGCGTGGGAAGGTCACCGCCCGGTTGATCGTCCGCCGGGTCCCCGAACGCAACACCAAGAAACTCGCCGCCGCCGCCCAGGACGGCCTGTTCCAGGTGTGGCGTTACCACGCCCTGTTCACCAACCAGACCGCCCCGTTGGTCGAGGCGGAGAAGACCCACCGTGGCCACGCGATCATCGAGCAGGTGTTCGCCGACCTGAAAGCCGGCCCGTTGGCGCACCTGCCGTCGAAGTCGTTCAACGCCAACGGTGCCTGGCTCGCCCTCGCCACCATGGCGTTCAACCTCACCCGGGCCCTCGGCGTCACCGCCGGGGGCCGCTACCGCAGGGCCGAGACGGCGACCATCCGCGCCCACCTCATCCACACACCAGCGCGCGTCGCCACCTCGGCGCGTCGGGTTCGTCTACACCTACCCACCCGATGGCCCTGGGCCGCCCACTGGCAGCGGCTGTGGACCGCGATCATGACCACCTGACCCACACGCCACCAGACCGTCACGACCAAGGAAACCCAAGTGGAAGACCCGGACAGACCGGGCGATCACGCATGCCCGCACACCCTCGTGACGTCAATCCCAGACGGGATCCACAAGCACAAACACACGCACAACGTCAACCGGTGGATTGAGGCTAAGCATGCGCAGGGTTTCGAGATCGCCAACCACACCTATGACCACAAGCCGACCAGCGACCTGCCGGACGCGAAGGTGGCGTGGGAGGTCAGGCGCACCAATGCGGCCCTGCAGAGGATCACCGGCCAGAAGCCGACGCTGATGCGTCCGCCCTATGCCGCCCGCACGCAGCGCACGGACAAGGTCGTCGGCACCAACGGGCTGGCCGTCGTGGTCTGGAACAACCCACCGGAGGACTGGGTG
>NZ_DAIOIA010000218.1:0-2249 GCF_036744435.1 Propioniciclava sp.
AACTCGTCTCCGCCACGGCGACCTACTTGGGGGTGGACCTGTGACGCCGCGCCCCGCCTGCCTGGACCGGCTCGTCGCCGCGCTCGCCGAACCGGGCGGCGGGGAGGGCGTGGTGCGCGGACGCCCGCCGCGCGATGGACGCAAGGCCGCCGTCCTCATCTGCTTCTTCGGCGCTGCGGGGGCCGCCCCCGACGACCTGCGGCTCATCATCATCGAGAAGTCCGCCCGGCTGCGCAGTCACGCCGGGCAGTGCGCCTTCCCCGGCGGCGGCGTCGAACCTGCCGACGCTTCGAGCGTGGCGGCCGCCTTCCGGGAGGCTCACGAAGAGGTCGACCTGCACGCGGACACGGTCGACCTGCTCGGCATCCTGCCCGCCGCCCACGTCGCCGCCACCGGCTACGACGTCACCCCCGTCGTCGCGTGGTGGCACGCCCCGCACCCCCTGGCGATCGGGGACGCGATCGAGGTGGCGGCCATCCACGAGGTGCGCGTCGGCGATCTGATCGACCCGGCGAACCGGCTCACGTGGCGGCTGCCGATGGGGCACCGCGGGCCGGGTTTCCTGGTGGGGGAACTGTTCATCTGGGGCTTCACCGCGGCCCTGCTCGACGGTTTGATCACCCTGGCGGGCTGGGAGCGACCCTGGGACGCCCGCCGCACCGAACTCGTCCCTGAACGGTTCTGGCACCGCGCCGACAGCGAGCGCGTCCAGGCGGACTTGCGCGCCTCGGCGCCAGACACTGCGACGGTGGACGCATCCGGGCCCGGGGCAACGGCGCAGAACGAGCCAGCCTAAGCCGTCCCCCACAGTGGGAGCGGCAGCGCGGTCACGCCGAGGCGTCGCCTGGTGCGGGATGCAGGGACACCGCCGTGGCCTTGATGACGGCCACCACGGCATCGCCCTCGGTGAAGGCCAGATCCGAGACCGCCCCGGACGTGACGTCGGCGTGGATCCGCTGGCCCGCGACCAACAGGCTCACCCGCTGCACCAGGCCGCGATCCTCGACGCCCGCCACGACCGCAGGGAGTTCGTTGCGCGGGCTGCCGTGCGGCGATCGAGCGAAGATGCTGACCGCGGACGGCGGGAACACCGCCCGGGCAGCGCCCGGGGGTAGGGGAGCGTCGCTCACCCCGGACACCACGGCGCCGTCCCCCAGCCGGATGGTGGTGCCGGAGGCGAGCGGGCCACGGAGCACGTTGAGGCCGACGAAGTCCGCCAGGAAGGAGGTGGGGGGCTTGGTGAAGACGTCCTCGACGCGTCCGTCGGCGACGACGCGGCCCGACTCCACCGCCACTACCCGATCGGCGAGGACGAGGACGTCGAGCGGATCGTGGGTGACCAGCACGGTCGCGATGCCCTCCAGGCGGTGACGCAGCAGCCGGCGAAGGTCGGGGGTGGTGGTCGCGTCCAGGGCCGCGAAGGGCTCGTCCAGGAGCACCAGGTCGGGGTCGAAGGCGAGGGCCCGGGCGAGGGCGGCGCGCTGGGCCTGGCCGCCTGACAAGGACCGAGGCTTGCGCGGGCCGAAGCCGTCCAGGCCGACTGCCTGCAGTTCGGCGGCGGCCCTGAGGCGAGCCTCGGCCCGGGAGCGCCCGCGGGAACGCAGCCCGTAGGCGACGTTGTCCAGGACGCTCAGGTGCGGAAACAGGAGGGCGCGCTGCTCCAGGTAGCCGATGCTGCGACGGCTGGCCGGGACGAAGACGCCCGCGTCGGCCACGGTCGCGTCACCGATCTTGACGCGGCCCTCGTCGGGGCGCAACGCCCCCGCGGCGAGCTGGATGGCCGTGGACTTACCGGCCCCGTTCGGCCCGATGAGGGCGACGACCTCCCCAGCATTGACCCGCAGGCTGATCGTGACGTCCCGGGCGGCGACGTGGGCGTCCAGGACCAGTTGCTCACGCATGGCTACCCCACGCCTGGAGCCTGGTCGCCAACCAGACCACGATCCCCGCCACCGCCAGCAGGACGACGGCGAGGGCGAGGGCCAGGTCCGAATCGGACTCGCGCAGCAGGTAGATCTCCAGCGGCAGCGTGCGGGTGACGCCCTGCAGCGACCCGGCGAAGGTGAGGGTCGCGCCGAACTCCCCCAGGGCGCGAGCGAACGACAGGGCCGTCCCGGACGCCAGTGCTGGCGCGGCCATGGGGAGGGTGACGGTCAGCAGCGTCCGGGTGGGGCTGGCGCCCAGGTAGCTGGCGGCGCGCTCGTAGTCCAGTCCGCTGGTGCGCAGCGCACCCTCCAGCGAGACCACCA
>NZ_DAIOIA010000219.1:0-2241 GCF_036744435.1 Propioniciclava sp.
GCAGGCACCTTCTGATCGACTCGTCGCTTCGCGACGCACGATCCGCCACAGGGGCGGCCCCGCCGGAACACCACCGGCGGGGCCGTTCCGCGTCCGGGGCCGATCCGTAGCGCGCCACGGCAACAAGCGGACCAGGGCGCCCCATCCCTGGGCGCGCGCCGAGGCATCAGGTTGGATGAATCCCATGCACGCCGACACCGCGCTCACCGTCGATCGCACCCGCCGCGTCCTCACTGAACGGATCTGGCCGGCCGTCCACGGGGCAGCGATCCCGCTCACCCTGACCGCCCATCATCTTCCCGGGGAACCCGTCACTCCCCGGGAGGCGCTGGCGGCCGACTACGAGCCCTACGCGCTCGGGACGCCGTGGGGGCCCGCTTGGGCCACCACCTGGTTCCGGCTCCAGGGAGAAGTGCCCGTGGACTGGGCCGGGCGGCAGGTCGAGGTGGTGCTCGACCTGGGATTCAACACCGCCAGCCCCGGCTTCCAGGCCGAGGGCCTGGTGTATCGCCCCGATGGGCAACCGGTGAAGTCGATCAACCCCCGTAACCAGTGGATCCCCGTCACGCAGGACGCTGCCGGCGGGGAGATCATCGACCTCTACGTGGAGGCGGCCGCGAACCCGGTGATCCTCGGCGGTGACGCCTTCCTCCCCACGCGCGACGGCGACCTGGCGACGGCCTCCCGCGAACCGCTCTACGCTGTCCGCCGTGCCGAGGTCGCCCTCGTGGAGACCGAGGTCTTCGAACTGGCCCTCGACCTGGACGTGCTGTTCCAGCTCCAGGCGGAACTGCCGCCCACGGGTCCCCGCCGGTCCCGCATCCTCCAGGCGCTCGATGACGCCCTGGATGCCCTCGACCTGCAACACATCGCCGCGACCGCAGCCGCCGCCCGCGCGGCCCTGGCAGGCGTGCTGGCGGCCCCGGCCGAGGCGAGTGCCCACCGGATCTCCGCCGTCGGCCACGCCCACATCGACTCCGCGTGGCTGTGGCCGGTCCGCGAGACCATCCGCAAGGTCGCCCGGACCACCGCCAGCATGACCGAACTCATCGCGGACACCGACGACTTCCTCTACGGCATGTCGAGCGCCCAGCAGTACGCCTGGATCAAGGAACACCGCCCCGAGGTGTATGCGAAGGTCAAGGATGCCGTCGCCGCCGGGCGTTTCCTGCCGTTGGGCGGCATGTGGGTGGAGTCCGACACCACCATGCCCTCCGGCGAGGCGATGGCCCGGCAGTTCCTCTACGGCCAGCGGTTCTTCGAGGAGGAGTTCGGCCTCCGGTCCAGCGGGGTGTGGCTGCCCGATTCGTTCGGCTACTCGGCCGCCCTGCCGCAGCTCATCCGGCGGGCGGGCTTCTCCTGGTTCTTCACCCAGAAGATCTCCTGGAACCAGGTCAACGTCTTCCCGCACCACACCTTCGACTGGGAGGGGATCGACGGGTCCCGGATCTTCACCCACTTCCCCTCGATGGACACCTACACCTCCGAGCTCAGCGGCGCGGAGGTCGCCAAGGCGTCGCGGCAGTTCCGTGAAGCGCGGCTGGCGTCCGGCTCGATCGCGCCCACGGGATGGGGCGACGGCGGCGGCGGGTCGACCCGCGAGATGGTCGGCAGGGCCGCCCGGCTGGCCGACCTCGAGGGCTCCCCGCGGGTGTCCTGGGAATACCCGGACGCCTTCTACGCCCGTGCCCGGGCAGAACTCCCGCAGGCGCCCGTGTGGGTGGGGGAACTGTATCTGGAGATGCACCGGGGCACGTTGACCAGCCAGCACCGCACCAAGGCGGGCAACCGACGCAGCGAGCAACTCCTCGTCGAGGCCGAACTGTGGTGGGCCACCGCCGCCGTCCACCAGGGAGCGGACTACCCCCACGAGGCCCTGGACGCGCTGTGGCAGCAGACGCTGCTCCAACAGTTCCACGACATCCTGCCGGGCACGTCGATCGCCTGGGTCCACCGCGAGGCACTCGCCCAGTACGCCCGCATCGAGGCAGCGTCGCTGGACCTGATCGCGCAGGCACAAGCGATCCTGGCCGGTGGCGAGGACGCCGCGACGCAGAGCGCGCCGGTCGTGTTCAACGCGTCCCCCTATGCCGTGGACGGGATCCCGGGTCTGGGTGCGGGTGTCCCCGTTCCCCCCGGCGATGCCGCCACCGTGGACCCCACTGCGGAGGGCTGGACGCTGGCCAACGGCCGGGTCCGCGTCGTCCTGGACGCCGACGGGCTGATCGTGTCGGCCCTCGA
>NZ_DAIOIA010000220.1:0-2236 GCF_036744435.1 Propioniciclava sp.
CGGCACCGCCACCGAGGTCTGAGCAACGCTACGTTCACGCCGACGGCGAGCATCCTCAGGATGCTCGCCGTCGGCGTTTGCGTGGGTGGGCCCTGGCTAGGCTGGGCGCATGTGCGGGAGATTCGCTGCCTCGCAGAGCACCGAGGAAATCGTCGAGGCGTTCCTCATCGATGAGGTGGTGGAACCGGCGGTGGCCAACTTCAACGTTGCCCCCACCGACCCGATCCCCGCCGTCATCGAACGCGAGGACAAGGCGTCGGGGACGGTGCTCCGGAAGCTGGTGGCGCCGCGCTGGGGCCTGGTGCCGTCCTGGGCCAAGGATGCCTCCAGTGGTGCCCGGATGATCAACGCGCGGGTCGAGACCGTGGCGAGCAAGCGGGCGTTCGCGGTGCCCTTTGCCCGGCGCCGCTGTCTCATTCCCGCCGATGGCTACTTTGAATGGACGACGCAGACCGAGAACGGCCGCACCGTGAAGCAGCCGTGGTTCCTGCATCCTGCGCGCGGGCGCTTCGTGATGGCCGGACTCTACGAATTCTGGCGTCATCCCCTGGATGGGACGTGGCTCACCAGCGCGACGATCATCACCACCGTGGCGACCGACGCCCTCGGGCACATTCACGACCGCATGCCGATGGTGGTGGATCCTGGCGACTGGGGGACGTGGCTGGATCCGCGGGCGGTGGACGCCGACCTGGCCCGGAGCCTGCTCTCGGCACCCGAGGGGTTGGTTGCCCACGAGGTGTCTCGTGCCGTGAACAGCGTGGCGAACAATGGCCCGGAGATGATCCGTCCGCTCGAGCCGCCCGCCGGAGCCTGAGCCCACCGCCGATTCGGATGAGGGTTCACCGCGCGGAAGTTGGTACAGTCAGACAGGTTGGGCTCAGGCCCCGCCCGCAGTACCAGACTTCACCGTAAGGAACCGGATGCTCTCCGCCTTTATCCACGCGTTCAGGACCCCTGACCTGCGTAGGAAGATCCTGTTCACGTTGGCGATCCTGGCGGTCTTCCGGCTTGGCTCCGTGATCCCGGCACCCAACGTGAACCTGCAGAACGTCAACCAGTGTCGCATCGAGGCGACCACGGGGGACGCGGCGGGCATCTATTCGATGATCAACCTGTTCTCCGGCGGTGCGCTGCTGCAGTTGGCGATCTTCGCCCTGGGCATCATGCCCTACATCACGTCATCCATCATTTTGCAGTTGCTGACCGTCGTGATCCCCCGCCTGGAAGCCTTGAAGAAGGAGGGCGGGTCGGGCCAGCAGAAGATCACCCAGTACACCCGTTACCTGACGATCGTCTTGGCGATCATGCAGTCCACCGCTTACGTCACGATGGCGATCACCGGGCAGTTGTTCCAGGGCTGCTCGCTGTCGCTGGTCTACGACACCAGCATCTTCCCGATCATCACCATGGTCCTGACCATGACCGCGGGCACCGGCATCGTCATGTGGCTGGGTGAGCTCATCACCGAGCGCGGCGTCGGCAACGGCATGTCCGTCATGATCTTCACGCAGATCGCCGCGGCCTTCCCCGCCCAGGTGTGGGGGATCGCCCTGAGCCGCGGCACCATCGAGTGGAACGGGCTCACGCTGCCGAACGCGAACGGCTGGCTGGTCTTCGCCGCGGTCGTGGCGGTGGGCCTGCTGGTGATGCTCGGCGTCATCTTCGTCGAACAGGCGCAGCGCCGGATTCCGGTCCAGTACGCCAAGCGGATGGTCGGCCGCCGCCTGGTGGGCGGCAGCACCACCTACATCCCGATGAAGGTCAACCAGGCCGGCGTCATCCCGGTGATCTTCGCCAGTTCGATCCTCTACCTGCCGGTGATGCTGTCGCAGTTCATGCCCGACAGCCCGGTGGCGTCCTGGATCAACGCGAACATGGGTGGCTCGACCATCTGGCACAACCTGCTGATGTTCGTCCTCATCGTCGCCTTCGCCTACTTCTACGTGGCGATCACGTTCAACCCGGAGGAGGTCGCCGACAACATGAAGAAGTACGGCGGCTTCATCCCGGGCATCAGGGCGGGCAAACCGACCGAGAAGTACCTCGCATACGTGTTGTCCCGTCTCACGGCCCCCGGCTCGCTGTATCTGGGCCTGATCTCGCTCCTGCCCGCGTTCGCCTTCGTGTTCATGGGCACCTCTCAACAGTTCCCGTTCGGCGGCACCTCGATCCTGATCGTGGTGGGCGTCGGCCTCGACACGGTCAAGCAGATCCAAAGCCAGCTTCAGCAGCG
>NZ_DAIOIA010000221.1:0-2235 GCF_036744435.1 Propioniciclava sp.
GATGCGCGGGCCCGCCCTGCCCGAGACCGCCCCCATCGCGGACGCGGGCATGGCGGCCCTGGCCAGGGCCGGATTCGGGGACCGGGCCGGGTTCGCCTACGCGGTGATGTTCAACCAGGTCGTCGGGTCGGTCGCGTTCGGCGACGACCGCGACAGCGGCGGTTCCGACGCCGACCCGCACGATCGTGCCGCCCTGCTGGCCGGACTGGACGCCCAAGCACAGTCCAGCCCCGGGGTGGCGACGCTCGTGCGGACGCTGGTCCACCCGTTCGCCACGGACCCCGTCGCCGAGGGGCGCTTCACCCGGGACGCCCTGCGCGTCACCATGCGGGGGCTGGCCGCCGAACTCGCCGAGGCCACGCAGGCGACGAGCAGCGGTGAGGCCGAGGGCGAGCGGCGGACCTAGGCCGCCTCGCCTGACGCGCCCTCCCGGAGGAGCGGGCCAGCGGATACCACCCGGCCGCCTTCGAGGCGCACCAGGTAGTCCGCGCACGCCTCCACGAGTTCGTCGTCGTGGGTGACGACGATGACGAGCCGTCCGGCCGCGACGAGTTCCTCCAGGCGGGCCGCCACCTCCGCCATGTGCGCCAGGTCCAGGCCGCTGGTCGGCTCGTCGAAGATCACCACGTCGGCGTCGCTGGCCACCGCAGCGGCGATCGCGACCCGTTGCTTCTGCCCACCCGAGAGGCTCATCGGGTGACGTTCCGCCACAGCGGTCAGGTCGAGTCCGGCCAGGATCGTCGCGAGGTGGGCGTCGTCGGCGTCGGGGGCGCTCAGCCGGATCTCCTCGGTCACCGATTCGGTGAACAGCTGGTGGTTGACGTCCTGCATGACAAGAAACGACGTTGCCAGCCGGGCTTTGCGGTCGCGCCGGGCGCCGTCGATGGCGAGGATGCCGGGCGCCTTCTTGTCCAGGCCCACCAGCGCGCGGGTGAGCGTCGATTTTCCTGCCCCATTGGGGCCGGTGATGGCGACGGTGCCGTGGCGGGGGAGCGTGAGGGACGCGATGTCGAGCGCCGGTGCCTTCGCGCCGGGGTAGGTCTTGACGAACCCGGTGAGTTCCACGACGTCCTCGCCCGCGGGTGCGGCGAGAGGCTGCGGCGGGGGAAGCGGGTGAGGGGAGCGCAGCCCGAAGGACGCGGCGGTGGCGGCGTCCATGGCGGACATGTCGGCGGCGCTGAACTCGCGGGTGATCTGTCCGTTCTCCATGAGCAGCCAGCGGTCGGCGAGGCCTTGGAGGTAGTGCAGGCGGTGCTCGGCCACGACGACTGTGCAGCCGGCGCGTTTCCATCCGGCGATCAGACCACGCAGGTCGGCGATGGTGGCGGCGTCCAGGTTGGAGGACGGCTCGTCCAGCACGAGGACGCGGGGACGCGAGACCCACACCGACCCGCAGGCCACCTTCTGCTTCTGGCCGCCCGAGAGCTGGAAGATGGAGCGATCCATGAAGGCGTCCAGGCCGAGCTGCTGCGCCGATTCGGTTACCCGGGCGAGGATCTCGTCGCGGTCCTGGCCCAGGTTCTCGGCGGCGAAGGCAAGCTCGCTGCCCACGTCGACGGTGAAGAACTGGCTGCGCGGATTCTGAAAGACGGACCCGACCACGTCGGCGGCCTCGGCGGGCGGCGTGTCGGCCACGACTCGGCCGGCGACGCTCGCCTCCCCGGAGAGATCACCTTCGAAGAAGTGGGGGATCAGGCCGTTGACCAGGCGGGTCAGCGTGGTCTTGCCACACCCCGAGGAGCCGGTCACGACGATGACCTCACCGGCGGCGGCGTGCAGATCGACCCCGGACAGCCCGGCCCCCTCCTCCCCGTGCTGGTAGCGGAAGTGGACGTTGCGGACCTCGATCATGCGCGCCACCCCCCGCCCAGCAGGGCGACGACCGGGATCAGGACGGCCACAGCCAGCAGCGCGTCGCGCCAGCCGAAGCCGGTGCGGCTCACGTGCGTGCGGGTGCGGGAGCCGCCCAGACCACGGGTGAGCGCGGACACGGTGAGCTCATCGCCGATGCGGACCAGCGACACCAGCAAGGGCACCACCCGGTACTCCAGCATCGCCAGCGGGCTCCGGACGCGCCCGCCGAAGCCGATGCCCCGCATCCGCATGGCGTCGGAGATGGAGCGGTGCTCCTGGGCGATGGTGGGCAGGAACCGCAGCACCACGGTGAACGGGATCACGACGGCGCGGGGGAGCCGCATCCGTTCCATGGCGGCGACGGCCTCGCTCACCTGGGTG
>NZ_DAIOIA010000222.1:0-2197 GCF_036744435.1 Propioniciclava sp.
TCTGCGACCCCAGGCCGACGAAGTAGGCGGCGTAGGCCAGCGCCGAAGGGATCAGTCCGAGCAACAGCACCCAGGTCAGCGCCGCCGACGTGGGCGAAAAGCCGACGGGTCCGCCCGCCAGCGCGGCGACGACGAGGACGGCGCAGCCGCCCAGCAGAAAGGACCCTGCGGTGCCGGTGATGGTGTCGAAGTCGGGTTCGGGCCGGGCCCCCAGCAGGCTGATCACCGCGAACGCGGCCCCCGCGATGACTGCCAGCCCGCAGCCCAGGAGCGCCGCCGCGGGCGCGATACCCGCGGGCGGGGTGCCCATGAACAGGACCAGCCCCGCCGCGGTGCAGCCCAGGGCGGCCACCAGCCGGGGCCGCAGCCGCTGGCGTCCGCTGGCCAGGTCGGCGGTCAGGACGAAGACGGGTGCCGATCCGATCGCCACCAGCGTCGCGATCGAGACACCCACCACGCCGACGGCGCTGAAGAAGGCGAGTTGGTAGACGGCGGACGCCGCGGCGACCGCCACCAGGCGGCCCCAGCCCCGGCGCGTCCTCGGCGGGCGGAAGCGTCGCAGCGCGAGCGCGAGGAGGGTCAACAAGGCGCCGCCGACGAGGATCCGGTAGCCCGCCACCGACAGGAACGGCAGGCCGGTGGCGGCGACGAGCAGCGTCCCCAGGGTCCCCGAGGTACCCCACGCCACCCCGGCCACGACCAGGGCGACCATGCCCCCCGCGGGGGCGCGCCGCGCGTCCAGCGTCCGGCCTACAGCACGTCGCCGGGGGCGTACGCGGCGCCCTCGGGATGGGCGGCGGCCAGTTCGGCGACCCGGGCGGCCAGGGCGTCCACCTGGGCGGCTGCCGATCCGGTGAGTTCGAGCGGGTTCGCGACGGCGGCGTCCAGCACCTCGCGGGAGACGCCCAGGCGCGGGTCGGCGGCGAGCCGGTCGAACAGGTCGTTGTCTTTGCGTCCGGTGCGGCGCATCTCCAAGGCGACGGCGACGGCGTGCTCCTTGATGGCCTCGTGGGCCTCCTCGCGACCCACGCCGTGCTGGACGGCGGCCATGAGGACCTTGGTGGTGGTCAGGAACGGCAGGTAGCGCTGGAGTTCGGCCTCGATGACGGCCGGGAACGCCCCGAACTCGCCCAGCACGGTCAGGAACGTCTCGAACAGCCCGTCCACGGCGAAGAAGGCGTCGGGCAGGGCGACGCGGCGCACCACCGAGCAGGACACGTCACCTTCGTTCCACTGGTCCCCGGCGAGCTCGCCGACCATGGACAGGTAGCCGCGCAGCACCACCGACAGGCCGTTGACGCGCTCACACGAGCGGGTGTTCATCTTGTGCGGCATCGCCGAGGAGCCGACTTGGCCCTCCTTGAACCCCTCGGTGACCAGTTCGGCTCCGGCCATGAGCCGGATCGAGGTGGCGACGTTGGAGGGGGCGGCGGCGGTCTGCACGAGGGCGGCCAGCACGTCGAAGTCCAGCGAGCGCGGGTACACCTGGCCGGTGGAGGTGAGCACCCGGGTGAACCCGAGGTGGGCGGCGACCCGGCGTTCGAGTTCGACGAGCTTGGCGGCGTCCCCGCCGAGCAGGTCAAGCATGTCCTGGGCAGTACCGACGGGGCCCTTGATGCCGCGGGCCGGGTAGCGGCCGATCAGCTCGTCGACCCGCTCGTAGGCGACCAGCAGTTCGTCGGCGGCGGTCGCGAACCGCTTGCCGAGCGTCGTCATCTGGGCGGCCACGTTGTGGGAGCGCCCGGCGATGGGCTGGTCGCGATACTGCACCGCGAGCCGAGCGAGAGACACCAGCACGGTCACGATGCGTTCGCGGACCAGCTTCAGCGAACTGAGCGCCTGGTACTGCTCAATGTTCTCGGTGAGGTCGCGCGAGGTCATCCCCTTGTGGACGTGCTCGTGACCGGCGAGCGCGTTGAACTCCTCGATGCGGGCCTTCACGTCGTGGCGGGTGATGCGTTCCCGAGCCGCGATGGAGTCCAGGTCGACCTGCTCCAGGACGCGGTAGTAGTCGGCCAGCACGGCGTCGGGATCGTCCCCGCCGAAGTCCACCCCGAGGTCACGCTGGGCCTCCAGTACGGCCAGCCACAGCCGCCGCTCGGCGACGATCTTGGCTTGCGGGCTCCACAGCTCCCGCATCGCGGGCGACGCGTAGCGGCTGGCGAGCACGTTGGGGACGGTCATCGGTTCTCCTTGC
>NZ_DAIOIA010000223.1:0-2191 GCF_036744435.1 Propioniciclava sp.
TGTCGAGCGTCTTCGTCGTCACGAACTCGACCCGCCTGCGACGGTTCAAGCCCGGAAGCTGACCCTTCTTCCCACGCCCGGTGCAGCGCGGCGGGGGTGTCGTGGCATCTCGCCGCACGACACCTGCGAGACCCGCCCCGCCGACTCTGTGCCACGATGTGTCCCGGACTCATCCACATCGCCGCCCCCGGGCGGGTCGGCCTCCCGTGGTCGCGCGACGCATCACGCTCGCCGAGCATGCCGGGGGGCGGCCCCGCCTTCCGCGGCCCAGGCAGGGAGCCTCATGCAGAAGAGAACCCGGACCGGTCTGATCGCCGCCTTCGTCGCCGCGCTCACACTCTCACCGCTGACGATGGCCACCGCCCCGGCCGCCGAGCCCGAACCCGCCGCCACGTGCGAGCTGAGCGCCCCGCTCTACTTCGGCGGAGACGCCACCGATAACGCCGCCCTGACCGGCGTGTGGACCTGGCGCAATTCGACCACCGGCACGGCGGGGCCCGCCTGGGCGGTCGCCGGCGACTACCACACCCGCTCCTTCCTGCGGACCCTGACGAACACGTCCTCGGGCAATGCGGCCCGTGACCTCCACCACGTGACCGCCTACTACCCGACGGCGCAGCTCGCCCCGACGATCTCCGGCGGCGCCTACCGCCAGTCCGTCTGGGACGCCACCTACGGGGCCTTCGTCTCTCAGGGCACCTTCCCGACGGGGTGGAGCGGGCGGGTGACCCCGCCTGCAGGCAGCACCGTGGAGGTGTACGACGCGGGAAGCTGGGACGGCACCAGCTATGTGCTGGGCTCCAAGATCACGTCCACGGTGGCCGCCGAGTCGGTGCCGATCCCGCTTTCGCGCACGAGCCCCATCACCTACAACATCGCCGGACAGCAGGTCCCGACGCGCCTCGTCCAGGAGACGCTGAGCGTCGGGCAGACCGTGTCCTACACCACGGGCGTCGCTCAAGAACGGCCGACCAACAGCGGCACCTACGGGCTGTACCTGCTCGACGACTTCACCGCGAGCATCTGCTTGCCCAAGCCGACGGTCACCGAGTGGAGTGACACGTCCGCGGACGGCCTGGGGACGGTCTCGGGCACCGGCAGCTCCCCCGGCGACTCGGTGACCGTCACCGCAGCCGGTGGCGCGGTCATCGGGACGGCGACGGTGGGCCCCGACCTGACGTGGGCCTTCCCGCTCACCACTCCCCTGTCTGCAGGGCCCAACCCGCTGACGGCCACGGAAACGGACACCTCTTACTCCACGGAGAGCCAGCGCCTGCAGGGCACGTCCGCGCCGGCCGCTCATCCGGTGGGCACCCCCACGCTCACCGCGACGATCACCGACTCCGAAGGGGGCACCACCGCGGACGCACCACGCACGGTGTCCTCCGATGCGGCCTACGCGGTGACGTTCACGGTCACGAACACGGGCACGGCGATCGCCACCGACGTGACCCTCGGCGCCGCCACCACCGCCGGGCTGAGCCTGTCGTCCCCGGTGTGCTCGCCGGACATCACCCAGTCCGGGGTCACGCTCGCTCCGAACGCGTCGGCCACCTGCACCGCGACCATCAGCGGCCTGACGTCCGGCACGACCGGCACGTTGTCGGTGGCGCCGACGGCGACGTCCCCGGTGATCTCCGGTTCGGTGTCCACCTCGGCCGGGTACTGGGTGACGCTGCGCACTCCCGAGCCGACGCCCACACCGGAACCGACCACCCCGCAGCCGACGACACCCGCGCCCACACCCGAGCCGACAACCCCGACCCCGGAGCCGACGTCGTCGCCGACACCGAGCGCCTCACCCGACGGCACGCTGCCGTTCACGGGGGCGGGCCAGGCGGTCGGCTTCGGCGTCCTGGGCCTGCTCCTCGTCATGGTGGGCGCAGCGGGAGTCCGGATGGCTCACCCGAGGCGCTGACCAGACCCACTGATGGCTCCGCCCCGACGGCCCTGGCACGGGCTGTCGGGGCGGAGTGCGTTCAGGCGGGCTGGGCCGCGGTGACGCTCCCGCGGACGCCCCGGGGTCAGGGACGCGGGGCCGCTGTCAGGATCTCGGCGCCCTGCCGGGTTACCGCCACGGTGTGCTCGGTGTGGGCGGTCAGGCAGCCGGTGGCGCTGCGCAGCGTCCAGCCGTCCGCGTCGAAGATCAGCTCGTCGGTGTCGGCCATCACCCACGGCTCGATCGCGAGCA
>NZ_DAIOIA010000224.1:0-2182 GCF_036744435.1 Propioniciclava sp.
CTGGTCAGGACCCGGTTGCCGATCTCGTGACGGGGCACCAGACGATGCGTCCGCACGACCTCGGCGACCTCCTGGCGGATGGTGCGCAACGGGTCGAGCGAACTCAAGGCGTCCTGCAGGACGAGCCCGACGTGACGGCCGCGGAGCTTGCGCCAGCCGGATTCGGACAACGTACGCACGTCGCGGCCGTTGATCCGGAACTCGGACGCGGCGATCTGCGCCCCCGGACCGGGCAGGCCGATCAGCGTCCGGGCGGTCACGGACTTGCCCGAGCCGGACTCACCGACCAGCGCGACCGCCTCGCCGGGCTGGATCGCCAGGTCGATGCCGCGGACGGCGTACACCTGGCGGCGGCGCCCCTCGAACCGGACCTGCAGGTCGCGGACCTCCAAGACTGGCTGCGTGGTGGATTCGCTCATCGGTTCCTCCGTTCATAGCCCGCCTGCAGTGCGCGTCCCACGACGGTGGCGGAGATGACGACCAAGGTCAGGGCGACGCCGGGGAACACGCCACTCCACCAGGCTTGGCGCAGGTAGGTGCGGCTCTCGGCGAGCATGAGGCCCCATTCGGCGGCCGGCGGCTGCGGCCCCAGGCCGAGGAAGCTGAGCCCCGAGGAGCCGATGATGGCCCCGCCCAGCCCGATGGTGATCATGACGGGGAGCGCGCCGAGCGCGTTGGGCAGGACGTGGCGCAGCACGAGCGCCGCGTTCGACAACCCGAACGTACGGGCCTGTTCGACGTAGCCCGCCTGCCGCGCCAACTGCACATTGGCGCGAACGGTACGGGCGTACTTCGGCAGCCCGGCCACGCCGAGCGCGAGCACCAGGTTGATGACGCCGCGCCCGGTGAACGCGATCATCAGCAGCGCGAGCAGGACCTCGGGGAAGGCGGCGACCACGTCGACGAGGCGGGAGACGGCCCGGTCTAGCCAGCCCGACGAGATGCCCGCCAGCACGCCGAACGCGACGCCCAACGCGACCGCCACGACGGTGGCGCCCAGGCCGATGAGCAGCGAATAGCGGGCGCCGTAGATGATCCGGACGAGCACATCGCGGCCCTGGATGTCGGTCCCGGCCGGGTGCGCAAGGCTGGGCGGCTGATGCGACTGCAGTGGGTTCGCGGCGAGCGGGTCGCCGCTGGTGAGGAGCTGGGGGGCGAGCGTGGCGAGCACCGCCAAGGCGAGCACCAGGCCGCTGAGCAGCACGCCGACGCGGAGGCGGGGCAGCCGCAGGCGCAGTGGGCGGACGTCGAGCGAGCGGGCGGCGTCGAGGGTTCCGGCGCTCATCGGGCACCCCCTCGGCTGAGACGGATCCGGGGATCGACGAGGGCGCCGATGATGTCGACCAGCGTGGAGACGGCGACGAACGCGGCGGTGCTGACGAGCGTGATGCCGAGGATGAGCGGCACGTCCTTGACGGTGACGGCGTCCACGGCGAGCTGACCGAGCCCGGCGCGTCCGAACACCTGCTCGACGATCACCGCCCCGCCCAGCAAGGATCCGACGATGAGGCCGACCATGTGCAGCGCGGGAAGTGAGGCGTGCCGCAGGGCGTGGCGGGTGCGGGCCGCGAACCGGGAGATGCCCCGGGAGCGGGCGGTGGTGACGAAGGGTTGGGCCATCGCTTTCTCGATGCCTTCCACGAGGATCTGGGTGAGATAGGCGCCAATCGGCAGCGCCAGGGCCGCGGTCGGCAGGACGAGCGCCTGCCAACTGCCCTGCTGGACGATGGAGAACCAGCCGAGCCGGAACGACACCACCGACAGCAGCACGATCGCCAGCCAGAACGGCGGCGCGGACAGCACGACGAGCTCCAGTGTGGCCGCCAGCGGACGCAGCCCGGGGATGGCTGCGGTGGTGAGGACCGCCCCGAGGACGGCCAGCACGATCGCGGCGATCGTGGCTGCGGCGGTGAGCTGGAACGTCGGCCCCGCCCCCGCGACGATCAGGTCGGCGACCGGGCGGCGCAGCGTGTAGGAGATGCCGAGATCCCCGCTGGGGATGCGGGCCAGGTAGGTGAAGTACTGCACCCACACCGGCTGGTCGAGGCCCCAGCGCTCGATGGTCTCGGCGCGCAGGACCGGGTCGTCGCGGTTCTCGCCCAGCAGCAGGGAGACGGTGTCGCCGGGCATCAGGCGGATGGCGATGAAGGTGAGGGTGATGGCGATCCACAGCACGAGGACT
>NZ_DAIOIA010000225.1:0-2166 GCF_036744435.1 Propioniciclava sp.
GGGGGCCGCTGGCTGGCGGGTGCGCTGATCCGGTCACCGCGGCACTCCGCGCGCGGCGCGCGGGCAGCCGCCCGGGGCGCGGGCATGATGGCGGGGGCCCTGGGCGTCGACTACCGCGAGTATGCGCTGCGGCATCCGGGCCCCGGGGGCGCCCACGACGCGGGGGCGACCAGCCGGTAAGGTGGGGGTTTGCACGTGTCGGGCGCACGTGCTGGGCCGTCACCCTCACAGTTCGGCCGCTGGTTGGGAGTCATCGTCACGTGACCACGCGCATCGGCTATGCCGCAGGGGCCTTCGATCTGTTTCACGTCGGCCACCTGAACATCCTGCGGCGCGCCAAAGAGCGCTGTGACGTCCTGATCGCGGGCGTCGTCAGCGACGAGATGCTGCGCGAGGTGAAGGGCATCGAACCGATGGTCCCGACCGCGGAACGCGCCGACATCGTGGCCGCCATCCGCTACGTCGACGCCGTGCACGTGGAAACGGTCCCCGACAAGCTCGACGTCTGGAAGGACGTGGGCTTCACGCACTTCTTCAAGGGGGACGACTGGCGGGGCACCGAGCGGGGACACCGGCTTGAGCGCAGGTTCGCGGCGGTCGGCGTCGAGGTCGTCTACTTCCCTTACACCGTGCAGACCTCCAGCACCCGGCTCCGGGCGGCCTTGGACGCCCTCACCCTCACCGCGGATCGTCCGGCGTCTGCCTGAGCGACACGAACGGCGCGCACCCCGATGCGGGATGCGCGCCGTCGCGTGTGGCGAAGCGGGAAGGTCTACGAGGCCCCCATAAGCGCCAGCAGCACACCGCCGGCGACCACCGACGCCACCTGACCGGCAGCGTTGGCCCCCATGGCGTGCATGAGGATGAAGTTGTCGAAGTTCTCGCGCTGGGCTTCCTTCTGGACGACCCGGGCGGCCATCGGGAAGGCGGAGATGCCCGCCGCTCCGATGAGCGGGTTGAACTTGCCGCCCGAGAACATGTTCATCAGCTTGCCGAACAGGACGCCCATCACGGTGTCCAGGCAGAAGGCGATGAGGCCCAGCACCAGGATCATCAGGGTCGCCAGATTGATGAAGCTCGCCCCCACCATGGTGGAGCCGATGGCCAGGCCGAGGAACAGCGTCACGACGTTGGCCAGCTCATTCGACGCTGCGCCGGTGAGGCGCTCGACGACCTTGCTCTCGCGCATCAGGTTGCCGAGCATCAGCATGCCGATCAGCGGTGTGGCGAACGGCACCAGCGTGCCCACCACCAACGTGACGATGATCGGGAACAGGATGCGGGTGCGCTGGCTGATCTCGCGGCTGGTGTAGGGCATCTTGATGGCCCGTTCCTTCTGCGTGGTCAGCGCGCGCATGATCGGCGGCATGATGATCGGCACCAAGCTCATGTACGAGTAGGCGGCGACCGTGATCGGCGCGACCAACTCGGGGGCGAGCTTGTTCGACACGTAGATGGACGTGGGCCCGTCGATGGCACCGATGATGCCGATGGATGCGGCCTGGTTGTGGTCGAAGCCGAGGAACAGCGCCAGCATCAAGGTGAGGAAGATGCCGAACTGCCCGGCGCCGCCGAGCAGCACCATCTTCGGGTTCTCCAGCAGAGGCCCGAAGTCGGTCATGGCGCCGATGCCGACGAAGATCAGGAGCGGGAACAACTCGTTGCCCACGCCCATGTTGTAGAGGACGGTGAGGGCGCCGTGCTCCCCCACCATCGGGGACAGCGGCAGGTTGGCCAAGATGGCGCCGGCGCCGATGGGCAGCAGCAGAAGGGGTTCGTACTCCTTCTTCACCGCCAGCCAGACGAGCAGCAGGCCGACCGCGATCATCACGAGGCTCTGCCACGTGACGTTCTGGACCCCCTGGAGCAGGTAGTGCAGGGTATCGGGACTCATATCAGGCCTCGAACCTCACCAGGGTCTCGCCGAACTTCACCTGCTGGCCCGCGGCCACGTAGATCTCGGCGACGACCCCGTCCTTGGAGGCCTTGAGCTCGTTCTTCATCTTCATG
This sequence comes from Propioniciclava sp., assembly GCF_036744435.1. Taxonomy (NCBI): domain Bacteria; kingdom Bacillati; phylum Actinomycetota; class Actinomycetes; order Propionibacteriales; family Propionibacteriaceae; genus Propioniciclava; species Propioniciclava sp. The sequence goes on from NZ_DAIOIA010000225.1 coordinate 2,011, forward strand.
GCCTCCAGCACCATGAGGGTCTCGCCGCGCTTGACCGAGGTCCCGACCGTGGTGTCGATGGTCAAGATCACCCCGGGCATGGGGGCGGTGAGCTTGTCGCGTCCGCCACCCCCGGCGGCCGCGGCAGCGGCTGCGGGCACGGCCGACGCCTGCGCG
>NZ_DAIOIA010000226.1:0-2150 GCF_036744435.1 Propioniciclava sp.
GTGGTGGTCCCCGTGCCCGTGGCCCCCATGGCCGTGGTCGTGGGGCGGATGGTCGGGGCCACCGTGCCGATGGTCGTCGTCGGCGTCTCCATGGGGGGTGTCGGGCGTGGGCGCGAGATCCGCCGCGCCCACTCCGCCGCCATGGTGGTGCGCATGCTCGGCCCCGGTGTGACCGTGGCTGTGGCCGTGAGCCGAGTCCCGCTCGGGGGTGGCGTAGACCTGCCACCCCACCGCCAGTTCGGCGACGGCGGGGACCGGGACGGGAATGTCGCCATGGGCGGCGCGGACGCGTCCGGCACCGAGCCGGACCGGCGAGGCCGTCACCGCCGTGACCCCCAGGGTGCGCAGCGCCTCGCAACTGCCGACCACATCGGCCAGGGAGTCCAGCGCGCCGACCTCGTGGAAGTGCACGGCGTCGGCGTCGATCCCGTGGGCGCGCGCCTCCGCGTCCGCCAGCAGGCCGAACGCGGCCAGGGCCCGCTCGCGGGTGACGTCGGCCAGCGCGGCGGTGGTCAGTGTGGCCCGGATCGTCGCCCAACTCCGGTGCGGCGGATCCTCCACCAGGACGCGGACCCGTGCCTTGGTGGCCCGCTGCCCGCCCCGGACGACCTGCTCGGCCTCCAGCCGAACCGATCCGGGGGCGACGGCCTCGATCGCGGCCGCGACCGCTGCGGCGTCCGCTCCGGCGTCCAGCAGGGAGCCCAGGAGCATGTCGCCGGCGACCCCGGCGGAGATGTCGAACCACGCGTGCATGCCCGCCATTCTCGCCCAGGTTGTCGCACGCGCCCCCGCCGGTGTCGCCGGTGTCCGCGTGTTGCCCCGCGCTACCCTTCATCCGTGAGTTCCCAGCCGCCCCGGCCCCATCCCAGCGGCGCCGTCGCGCCGCGGATCCCGGCCAAGCTCCTGCCCCGCCACGTCGCGATCGTGATGGATGGCAACGGTCGCTGGGCCAAGGAACGCAATCTCCCCCGCACCGACGGCCACGCCCGCGGTGAGGCCGCCCTGCTGGACACCATCCACGGTGCCGTGGAGGCGGGGGTGCGGTACCTGTCCGCCTACGCGTTCTCCACCGAGAACTGGAAGCGCTCCCCCGACGAGGTTCGCTGGCTGATGGGGTTCAACCGTGACGTGATCCATCGACGCCGCGACGAACTCAACGACCTGGGCGTCAAGATCGTGTGGGCCGGGCGCGCCCCCCGGCTGTGGAAGAGCGTCATCAACGAGCTCAAGACCGCCGAGAAGATGAGCGCCCACAACACGACGCTCACCTTGCAGTTCTGCGTCAACTACGGCGGTCGCGCAGAGATCATCGACGCCGTCCGTGCGCTCGCCCGCGACGCTGCCGCCGGACGCATCGATCCGGACCGGATCAGCGAGAAGTCCCTCGCCTCCCACCTGTACGCCCCCGAGGTCCCCGACGTCGACCTGTTCATCCGCAGTTCCGGGGAGCAGCGCACCTCCAACTTCCTGTTGTGGCAGATGGCCTACGCCGAGATGGTGTTCCTGGACCGGCTGTGGCCCGACTTCGACCGTCGCGACCTGTGGCAGGCCCTCGACCTGTACGCCCGCCGGGATCGCCGCTACGGCGGTGCGGTCCCCAATCAGGTGACGCCGTGACCAGGCGGACGCTGCGTCGCCGGTTCAGTGCAGGGAGGCGTCCGGCTCGGTGAGCGACCACCGATGGAACCGGACGCTGAACCCCGATCGGGTCGGGGCGCACAGATACGGACCCGCCTGCAGCGACCGGGTGGCCTCCATCGGGCACAGCCGCACGAAGCGGAACGGTTCCTCATCGACGCGGGCGCGCACCGTCAGGGCATCTCCACTGCGGCTGACGCGGATGGTCACCCGGCGTCCATCCCAGTCCGGCACGGGAGCCGAGGACCAGTCCGACCGCCCCAGGGTCACCACGGCGCCCAGGTTCAAGGAGGCGTCGGCGAACTCGACGCCCGCCTTCACCCACGTCTCGGCATCGGCCTGCACGAAGACGCCCGCTTGGTCGAACTGTTCGGACAGCGCCAAGGTGAACTCCACCTCGACGGCACTCTCGGGAGGAAACGGCGCGAGCAGCGCGTGCTCGCTGTCGTGGATGAACCCGTAGGAGGTGATCCGCCACGCGTCCGAGCCCTCGGCGGCGCTCACCACCAGGT
>NZ_DAIOIA010000227.1:0-2117 GCF_036744435.1 Propioniciclava sp.
GAGCAATGATCAGAACCTGTGGATGGTCTTCGGCGGGGTGACGTGTGTGGGCGCACCTTCCCGAGGATGATCTGAAGTCCATATTGCTCTGATCGGGACCGGCGTTGGCGCGCTGGTTCGGGAAGGTACGCCCATGCTCAAGTTAGTCCACGACGAGACCGGTGACGATACGGCGGGCGCGTCGTTGCTGGACGAGATCATCCGTGATGGGGCCCGCCGCATGCTCGCGGTGGCGTTGCAGGCCGAGGTCGCTGCCTACATCGACGCGCACGCTGGCGTGGTTGATGAGGCTGGCCGGCGGCTGGTGGTGCGTAACGGGTTCCACGCCGAGCGGGAGGTGGTGACCGCCGCGGGTGCAGTCGAGGTGCGTCAACCCCGGGTCAACGACCGCAGGGTGGATGCGGTGACTGGTGAGCGTCGTCGGTTCGCTTCGGCGATCCTGCCGGCGTGGGCGCGGAAGTCACCCCGGGTGGCCGAGGTGCTCCCGCTGCTGTATCTGCACGGCCTGTCCAGTGGTGACTTCGCGCCGGCGTTGGAGCAGTTCCTCGGGTCGGCGGCTGGACTGTCACCGGCGACGATCACCCGGTTGACCAAGGACTGGCAAGACGAAGCCGCCGCGTTCGCCAGGCGGTCTCTGGCCGGCAGCGACTACGTGTACGTGTGGGTCGATGGGATCCACCTGAAGGTCCGCCTGGAACAAGACAAGGTATGCCTGCTGGTCATGATCGGCGTACGCGCCGACGGCACGAAAGAGTTGATCGCCCTCGATGACGGCTACCGCGAATCCGAAGACTCGTGGCTGGACCTCCTGCGCAGCTGCAAACGCCGCGGCATGACCGCCCCGGTCCTCGCGGTCGGGGACGGGGCACTGGGGTTCTGGGCGGCGCTGCGGCAGGTGTTCCCGACCACCCGTGAGCAACGCTGCTGGTTCCACAAAACCGGCAACGTCCTCGCCGCGCTACCGAAGTCCGCCCACCCAGGCGCGAAGGCCGCCCTCGCCGAGATCACCAATGCTGAGGACATCGACCACGCCCGGACCGCTGCCAAAGTGTTCGCCGCGGACTACGGCGTGAAGTGGCCCAAAGCGGCCGCGAAGATCACCGACGACCTCGACGTGCTCCTGGAGTTCTATCACTACCCAGCCGAGCACTGGGTCCACCTGCGGACCACGAACCCGATCGAGTCCACCTTCGCGACCGTCCGATTGCGGCAGCGGGTGACCAAAGGTCCCGGGTCACGGGCCGCCGGAATCGCGATGGCGTTCAAACTGATCGAGTCAGCCCAACACCGGTGGCGAGCCGTGAACGCACCCCACCTCGTCGCCCTCGTCCGAGCCGGCGCCCCCTTCCACAAAGGCAAACTCATCGAACGACCCGACGAATCAGGAGACGATCAACAGGCCGCGTGACACGCCCATCCACAGGATTTGACTATTCCTCCATGGTCGCGAGCGTTGACTTTCGGCAGTTGAGGGGCGCAGATGGGTCGCTGGGATGTCAGTGCATCCTGGGTACATGCCTCACGGTCGGCTAAGTGATAGCGCCGAGAATCGCTGCCACTCGGGAGGGTAGTAGGTCGTTGGTTCCCGTGGAGGTGACGAGATCGGCGAGGTTACGCCAAGCCTGTATTCGGACCTCTGTAGTGCTGATTCCGCGCGCCTTCGCAAGACTGGCTTCGACATCAGCGACATTGCCGGGTTGCTGTGGACGAGCGCCGCGGCGATTGCCGTCTGGGTGGTCCGTCTCCAGGAGGAGGCGATCGATGGGTATGAGATCAATTGCATCGCTTTGCCGCAGGGTGGCGATGTTGAGGGAGAAATAGGCTCCGAGTTCGAGTGCGCGGCTTGTGGTGGCGCGGTCGCCGAGCCACCAGTGCAAGATCGCGCCAGTCACCGGGGTTCGCTCAAGGTGGTCCACGATCTCGCGGGTCGCGCCGTAACTATGGATCGAGATACGGCGCGGCTTCTTCTGTAGCTGAGAAAGCAGAGATGCGAGTACCTCGTGTTGCTTGGCGCGGCGAGACGGAGCCCTGGCGTCGAGACCGACTTCACTGACGTATGCGGTTTGGTGGCTCATCACAATCCACGGTGTAGTCGGGGTCTGAAGCCGCCGGTCTCG
>NZ_DAIOIA010000228.1:0-2108 GCF_036744435.1 Propioniciclava sp.
GGGACGCGTTGAGCAGGTAGTCGTCGGAGAACACGAACCCGACGCGCTGGTAGAGGTCGTCGCCGGCGACGTGATCCACGGGGACGCCGCCGAGCGTCACGGCACCCGCTTGGGGATCGTAGAAGCGTGGCACCAGGCGGGCCAGGGACGACTTGCCGGACCCGGACGCCCCGACGAGGGCGGTGACGGTGCCGGGTCGCAGGTGCAGGGAGACCCCGTCGAGGGCGAGGGAGCCTTCGTTGTAGCTGAAGGTGACGTTCTCGACGTCGACGTCGTTGCCCTGGGGCTCGCGCGGGTGGGCAGGCTCGGGCATGGGTGCGGCGCCGAGGAGTTCCCCGACGTGGTTGGCTGCTTCTTGGGCTTCGCGGAGCTCCTGGAAGCCGAAGCCGAGGGCCAGCACGGGCGCGGAGATTCCGAGGCCGAGGACCAGGCCGGGCAGGACGTCGATGAAGGGGACGCCGCTGCCGACCAGGGCGACCCCGGTGAGCGTCAAGGCGGCCAGAGCGACGGGCGGGGAGGAGACGATCTCCATGAGGACTCCGGACAGCACGGCCTTGCGCATCCACTGCCCGAAGAAGGTGATGAACCGCTGGCAGGTGTCCGCGAAGCGGGCGTGGGCGCGTCCGGCCTGTCCGAAGGCCTTGACCACGGCGATGCCGCGCGCGTACTCGACGGTGGCGGCGTTGATCTCGGCCAGCGAGTCGTCGTAGCGCTGGTAGAGCTCCATGGATCCGCCCAGGGAGATGGCGTACAGGATCACGGCGGCGACCATGGGCAGCAGGGCGACGAGCGCCATCCGCCATTCGATGACGAGCAGGTAGGCCATGGTGGCGACGGGGACGACGATCGCGGCGGTCATGTCGGTGATGGAGTGGGCCACGAGGTGGTGCATGGTGCCGACGTCGTCCTGGGCGGCCTTCTTGACCCGGCCCGAGGACCGGGTGCCGAACCAGCCGAGCGGGACGACGCGCAGGTGATCGACGATGCGGGTGCGCAACGAGGCGCCCAGGTCGGCGTCGGCGAGATGGGTGATCATGAGCGCGCTGAACTGGGCGACGGCCCGGACCAGCAGCGCACCGGCGACGATCCAGGCGATGAGCCAGGCGTGGTCGGCGTCAACAGGTTGCCCCCAGGCCATGGGCAGCAGGGTGCGGGTGAGTTCGACGACGCCGATCAGGGGGACGATCGAGGCCAGCGAGGACACGACGTAGAGGAGGACCGCGAGCGTCAGCGGGCCCTTCACTTCGGACAACAGCGCGCCGACACGGACGCGATCCGCAGCCGGCGTCGTGTGCGCGACGGCGGACTGCTCAGGGGCTACTTCGAGTGTCGCGGTGGACACACCACTCTCCCTACTCTTTGATGAGAACTGTTCTCATTATGTAGTACATTGTCACAGACGTGAGACAGTGTGCCAGAGTGGTACTTAGTCAGGTAAGCCTTACCTAACATCTGAGATTGTCGCACCACCGCATCCAAGGAGAACCCGTGTCCGCCACGCACCAACCACCCGCAACCGCCACCACCGGAGGCCGGCTCACCGTCAAGGACCTCATCACCGTCGGAGTCTTCTCGGCGTTCTACATCGTCGCCTTCTACGTCGCGGGGATGCTCGGCATCATCCCGATCTTCATGGTCCTGCTCGCCCTGATGTGCCCGATCGTCGGCGGCATCCCGTTCATGCTCTACCTGACCCGGGTCAAGAAGTTCGGCATGGTCACCATCACCGGCCTGCTCGTCGGCCTGGTGATGACCGGGGGCGGCCACAGCTGGCAATCCCTCATCATCGCGCCGCTGGTCGCCTTCCTCGCCGACCTGATCTTCCGCGCTGGCAACTACTCCAGTTGGAAGCACACCCTGGCGGGCTACTTCGTGTTCTCCCTGTGGATCTTCGGCCCCTACCTGCCGATGATGCTCAACCTGGACGCCTACCTGGCCGCCATCGAACCTGCCTACGGCACGGAGTACGTCACCACCGTGAAGTCGCTGATGCAGTCCTGGTTCTGGTTCACCATCCCGGTCCAGGTGGCCGTCGGCACCCTGATCGGCGCTTACCTCGGCCGCGGCGTCCTGCGCAAGCACTTCGAGCGCGCCGGCATCGCCTGATG
>NZ_DAIOIA010000229.1:0-2090 GCF_036744435.1 Propioniciclava sp.
GCGTCGAAGATCAGCTCGTCGGTGTCGGCCATCACCCACGGCTCGATCGCGAGCAACTGGCCGACCCGCAGCCGTGCGCCGTGATGGGCGCGGCCGTCATTGGGAATCGACGGGTCCTGATGCATCGTCGAACCGACGCCGTGCCCACCGAACTCGGTGTTGACCCGGTACCCGGCGTTTCGCAAGACGGTGCCGATCGCCTGCGAGATGTCCCCGACCCGCCCACCCGGCTGCACCGCGGCGATGCCCGCGGCGAGGGCGGCACGCGTGGCCTCGATGAGGTCCTGCTCCTCCTGGGTGCCCGAGCCGACGACGAAGCTGATGGCGGCATCGGCCACCACGCCGTCCAGGGAGACGGCCAGGTCGAGGGTCAGCAGGTCACCGTCGGCCAGGACGTAGTCGTGCGGCTTGCCGTGCAGGACCGCGTCGTTGACCGCCGTGCAGATGTAGTGGCCGAACGGACCGTTGCCGAACGACGGCGCGTAGTCGACGTAGCAGGACACGGCCCCCGCGTCGAGGACCATCTCCTTGGTCCAGGCGTCGATCTCCAGGAGATTCGTGCCGACGCTGGCCCGCTCCCGCATCGCCTGCAGGATGCCGCCCACCAGCGCCCCGACGGCGCGGGCGCGCGGCAGGTCCTCGTCCTTGATGATCTCGATCATGCTCTGCTCCTTCGTGGGTTGTCAGGTGCCGGAGGTCTCAGGCATACGCCAGAACACTGCGGCGGAGATGAGGCACAACGCGACCATGGCCGCCTGGAAGATCCAGAACACGTCGTGCTGCAGGGACGCGGTGGCCAGCACCGGCGTCAGCCCGCCGAACACCGCGACCGCGATGCCGTAGGGCAACGAGATGCCCGCGGTGCGGACCTCGGCGGGGAACTGCTCGGCCATCACGGCGGCCAGCGATCCGGCATAGGCGGCCAGCAGGACCGCGTTGACGGCCACGGCGACCAGGACGCTCGACATGGTCATGCCGACGGTGGACAGCATCGGGACGAACGAGATCGCCGACCCGAGGGCGAAGACCAGCAGCAGGGGACGCCGGCCGAACCGGTCCGACAACCACCCGGAGACGGGCTGCAGGACGGTGAAGGCCGCCAGGCCGAGCATGGTCGCCAGTTGGGCGTCGGCCAGTTCCACGCCGGTGCGCAGGTTCATGATGCTGGGCAGGGACACGAACCAGAACTGCACCAGCGCCGTCCCCGCGGCGACCATGCCGATGATCCGCAGCACCGACCGGGGATGCTCGCGCAGCACCTTCGCGAGGGGACGCGCGGCGATGCGGCCCTCCTCGCGGACGCGGTTGAACGAGGCGGTGTCCGGGACAACCAGCCGCAGCCACAGGCCGAGGAAGCCGAGCAGGGCGCCGACTCCGAACGCGACCCGCCAGCCCCAGGCGGTGAGGTCGGCGTCGGGCAGGCCGAGGAACATGGCTGCGGCGAGCACGGACGCCAGCAGGGTGCCTGCGCCCACCGACACCTGCTGGAACGACCCGGCCCAGGCACGGCGCCCGGGAGGAGCGTTCTCCACCAGGAACGCCGACGAGATGCCGAACTCGCCCCCGGCCGAGATGCCCTGGACGCAGCGTGCGAGGGTCAGCAGGATCGGGGCAGCGACCCCGATCAGGGAGTAGTCGGGCAGGAGCGCGATGACCAGGCTGGCCCCCGCCATGAGTGTGATGCCGAGCGTCATGCCTGCGCGGCGGCCGTGCCGGTCGGCATAGGAGCCGAGCAGCGCCCCTCCCAGGGGACGCATGAAGAACCCGATGGCGAACACCAAGAACCCCGCCAGCAACTGGGCGATGCGGTCGCCGGTGGGGAAGAACGCCGCCGCGAAGTAGGGCAGGAAGAAGGCGTAGACGGACCAGTCGAACCACTCGACGAGGTTGCCGATGGTGCCAGCGAACAGGGCGCGGCCCCGGGTCGCCTTGGCGGCGTGCGTGCTGCTGATGGCGAACCCCCTTCTGTTCAGCAGTGCCCACCGTAACCGTGCTGGCCACGTTCGGCACACTGCGTGGCCGACAACACGCCCGGTTGGCGCAGCTGAGGTGCCTGGTCGCAGCCCTTCTCCGTCGCCGACGCCGTCAGC
>NZ_DAIOIA010000230.1:0-2023 GCF_036744435.1 Propioniciclava sp.
GTCGTGGCGGTCGTGAGGGGCGACGTGCGGCACTGGTGGCAACTCGTTGCCCACTCATGGCAACCTCACTATCGTCCTAGACGGAGGGCGAATGCCCCGACGGCGGACGGCAACGATGTGACACCGCCCGGGGCCCACCCCGCGACACCGACGCGGCACCCGCTACGTCGGGGTCCGACACACTCGAAGCGATCACGGCGGAGGCACTGCACGGCATGACCAGTTCCCAGGAAAACGGAAAGATCTCGATGGCCACGGACGGGATGAACTACGCGCCCGCCCCGATGCCCCAGCCCGTCGTCGAGCCCGGCGACTTCACCTTCTCGGTCGTCGCGCTGGACCACGGCCACATCTTCGGCATGACCGCGGGACTCGTCGGTGCGGGCGCCACGCTGAAGTCGGTGTGGGATCCGGACCCGGCCAAGGTCGAGATGTTCAAGAACCTGTTCCCCGACGTCGAGGTCGCCCACAGCGAGGAGGAGGTGCTGGCCGACGACGACGTCAAGCTCGTCGCGGGCGCCGCCATCACCTCGGAGCGGGCCCCCCTCGGGCTGCGCGTCATCGCCGCGGGCAAGGACTACTTCACCGACAAGGCGCCGCTGACCACCATGGAGCAGCTCGCCGCGGTCCGCGAGGCCACCGCCCGCACCGGCCAGAAGTACGCGGTCTACTACAGCGAGCGCATCCACGTGGAGGCCGCAGTGCTGGCCGGGCAGCTCGTCGAGCAAGGCGCCATCGGGCGCGTCATCCAGGTGCTCGGGATGGGCCCGCACCGGCTCAACGCCCCGTCGCGTCCGGCCTGGTTCTTCAACAAGGAGCAGTACGGCGGCATCCTGTGCGACATCGGCTCCCACAACTTCGAGCAGATGCTGTACTTCACCGGGGCCAAGGACGCCACGGTGACCGACGCCAACATCGCCAACTACGCCCACCCGGACTACCCGGAGCTGGACGACTTCGGCGACGCCCACATCGTGATGGACAACGGTGCGTCCGGTTACGTCCGGGTCGACTGGTTCACCCCGGACGGCCTCAGCACCTGGGGCGACGGCCGCACCGTGCTGCTCGGCACCGAGGGCTACATCGAGCTGCGCAAGTACGCCAACATCGCCACCGATGAGGGCCCCGGCCACGTGTTCCTCGTCGACGGCAAGGGCGAGCACCACTTCAACGCCACCGGCAAGGTCGGCTACCCGTTCTTTGGCGAGCTGATCCTCGACTGCCTCAACCGCACCGAGAACGCCATGACGCAGGAGCACGCGCTGAAGGCCGCCGAACTGGCCGTCACCGCCCAGGCCAAGGCGCGCATCCTCGCCCCGTAGCACTCCCCAGCGCCGGACCCCGGCGCCCGCGACCGCCGGTCCCGCCGCACCTCACGGTGCGCGGGGCCGGCGTTCGCGTTGTCAGGCCTGCCGCTGCTGCATCAGCGCCGTCAGCGTGGCTCCCCAGGCCCGGGCCCGGGCCACGTCGACGTGGTCCTGCTCGCGCTGACGCAACAGCCGGAGCAGGAAGCGCTGCGCCCAGCCGACCTGGTCGCGGACGTAACGCCCCGTGAACGTCTCCTGGGCGTGAACCGGCACCAGTGCGGCGGCGCCGCGGTTGTAGCCCAGCGACTCGTCGCGTTTGGTCGGGTCAGCGGCGTTGAGGCACGTGTTGAACACGGCGACGGGACAGCCGCCGAGCGCCTCGGCGTGGGCGTCCAGCCAGGCCATCGCCTCGGGGTACCACACGGTCGCCCGGATCCCGCTGCCGACGACCACCAGGTCGGTGTCCTCGACCCCCGGATCGCTGTGGCCGAGATCCGCGAGCCGGACGCGATGCCCGGCCCGGGTGAAGGTGTCCGCGAGCGCGGCGGCGACGTCTCGTGCCGCCCGCGTCCGCGTGGCATACGCGACCAGGACCGAACCCATGGGTTCTACCGTAACGCCGACGCCCCTTCCGGCCGGTCGCGGCCGCCACGGTGGTCAGTCAAGCGCCTCCACGAGATGGAGCACGGCGTTCTCGGGCGGCATCACCGGCGGGA
>NZ_DAIOIA010000231.1:0-1980 GCF_036744435.1 Propioniciclava sp.
TCCTGGTGCCGATCCTGAGCGTCTGCTTCGCCGTGTTCTCCACGGTGGGCGGCATCCTGCTCGCGCTGGGCGGCTCGATCCCGATCAGCCCGTACGTGACGACGATCTCCTTCGCCATCTGGGTGGTGTGCACGCTGATCGCCCGCGCCCGGCGGCGTGCCGAGACCGCTCGCGTCGCCGAGCCGGTCGCCGCCTGAGCGGCACTCCGGACGCCGAAAGGCCGGGTGGGATCTGATCCCACCCGGCCTTCGTTGTCCGGCTCGCCTGAGCGACGCTCTCGTCAAGCGTCGATCAGCGCTTCGGCCAGGGTCTCGTCAGGCGAGGCGCCCGGTGAGGTGTTCCAGGGAGTCGAACAGGGCCTTGAGGTCCTCGTTCTGGTGCGCGGTGGGGGTGAAGACGCCGTCCTTGAAGTGCGTGAACAGGCTGACGTTGATCTCGTTGCGGACGTCCACCATGGAGAAGTTCGCCAGGATCGAGCGCCAGTTCTCGATGGCGCGGACGCCGCCGACCGAGCCGTAGCCCACGACCGCGTACGGCTTGCCCATCCATTCAGCACCCAGGCTGTCGATGGCGTTCTTGAAGGCGCCGGGGACGCCGTGGTTGTACTCGGGGGTGACGAGGATGTAGGCGTCGCACGGGTCGATGGCATCGCTCCACGCCTGGACCCGCGGGTCGTCGTAGTGCTTCTTCGCCATCATCGGATGGGTCGCGGACGTGAACAGCGGCACGTCGAAGTCCTTCAAGTCGATCAGTTCGTACTCCGCGCTGCGTCCCTGCGCCTGGGCCTGTTCCTTCACCCAGGTGCCGACCTGCAGGCCGTTGCGGCCCTCGCGAATCGATCCGACGACGATCCCGATCTTCATGCGTTTCCTCTCAAGCTTTGATTGACTGTTCAAGCATAGCCCCGTTGCGGGACGCCCCTCGCACGGGCTCGGTCCGCGACCCGGATGGCTCCTTCACCCGATGGTCCGCCCCCTGGATTGCCCGGGGCACTCCTCCCGCGGCACACCGGGCTGGTTGCTCAGCGCGGGATGACGGCGACGGCGTCCGGACCGGTCCGCACGCGGATGGTCTGGGCGTCGAGCCGGTCGGGGACGCGCACCTCGGCTCGGCGTCCGCTCGGCAGCCGCACGCCGACCTCGATGTAGCCGCGGCGTGGAAGCTGATCGACGATCGGCAGTTCGATCCCGGACGGATCCGGCGTGAGGCTCTCGGGGCCCAGCAGGACCACCGCCGTGGCAGCCAGACCGCTCAGCCCCAGCGCGTCGGCGTCGGGGGCGCTGAGTTCGAGGTCGTAGCCGAGGAACGCGGCCACCTGAGCGCTGGCCGGGTGACGCCACAGCGCCTCGGGGCGGTCGAGCTGCAACAGCGTCCCGCCCGCCATGACGCCGACGCGGTCGGCCAGCGCGAAGGCCTCGTCCTGGTCGTGGGTGACGTGGACGGCGGTCGTGCCGGTGGCGCGCAGCACCTCACCGAGGACGCCGACCAGGTGTTCGCGCAGCGCGCGATCCAACGCCGAGAGCGGCTCATCGAGCAGCATCAGCCGGGGCCGCGGCGCGAGTGAGCGGGCCAGCGCGACGCGTTGCGCCTGGCCGCCGGAGAGTTCGTTGACCTGCCGGGACGCATAGCCCGGCAGCCCGACGAGTTCGAGGAACTCGTCCACGACCGCGCCTCGGCTGCGGCGCGGCAGCGCGTGGAGCCCGTAGGCGACGTTGCGTCCGACGTTCAGGTTGGGGAACAGGGCGGGCTCTTGGAACATCAGCCCGAAGTTGCGTTTGTGGGTGGGGACCCCCGTCAGGTCGTCGGCGTCCCACGACACCGTCCCGGACACCAGCGGCTCCAGCCCGGCGATGGCGCGCAGCAGCGACGATTTGCCCGACCCTGACGCCCCCAGCAGCGCGACGATCTCCCCGGGGGCGACGTCCAGGCTCACCCCGCTCACGGCGGTGATGATCCGGTCGTGCGGGCTGGGCTTGGCCG
>NZ_DAIOIA010000232.1:0-1942 GCF_036744435.1 Propioniciclava sp.
ACGCGGGCAACCGGCAGGAGTTCTACGACGGGGTGGAGAGCCGCCTCGGGGTGCGTCCCGAGATCATCCCGGGCCAGGAGGAGGCGCAGTTGTCCTTCGGCGGAGCGGTGGCCGCCGCGCAGGCGAGGGGCCCCGTCGCGCTGCCCGCTCTCGTCATGGACGTGGGTGGCGGATCGACGGAGTTGTTCGTGGGCGCGGACGCCGGGTCGGCGTCCGGGGTGTCGCTCGACATGGGGTCGGTGCGGATCCGGGAGCGCTTCCTGCACTCCGACCCGCCGACCGCAGCCGAGGTCGGCGAGGCGACGGCGTTCATCGACGGACTGCTCGATTCCAGCGGGATCGACTTCGCCACCCCCGCCACGTGGTTCGGGGTGGGCGGTACCGCGACCGCGCTGGCCGCGATCGTCCTCGAGTTGCCCGCCTATGATCGCGCGCTGGTCGATGGCGCGACACTGACCCGCGAGCAGATCGCCGCCCTGTCCGAGCGCCTGCTCACCTGGCCGGTCGCCCGCGTCCTGCAGATCCCGACCATGGTCCCCGGGCGCGCCGACGTGATCTGCGCGGGCGCCTTGATCGTGCGTCGGATCGCGGAGCGCCTCGCTGTGCCGCTGGCGGTCAGCGAGGCCGACATCCTCGACGGGCTGGTCGCGGGCCTGCTCGCCTGACCCCGCGTTTAGACTGTGGGGCCAGTGCCCGAGGCCCCCGTAGCCCAATGGCAGAGGCAGGCGGCTTAAACCCGCCACAGTGCGGGTTCGACTCCCGTCGGGGGTACGGCGCGCGGTCCTGCCCGCGACGCGGGTCGGGGGTTTCCCGGGGTCGCCAGGGGCCGCGGAATAGCGGGACGCGCAGCTCCGTTGACTAGGATGAAAGAAATCTCGAAGGAAAGGCCCCCCTCATGAGGAGTACCAACCCGGTCTTCACGCGATCGGAGTCGTTCAACGCTCCCGCTCCATACCAGGCGCAGGCCGGCTACGGGCAGTCCGATGCGCAGGCGTACGGGCAGCCCACCTACGCCCAGCCGGGTTACGGACAGCCCGGGCAGCCCGCCGGACAGGTGATGACCGTCGACGACGTGATCACCAAGTCCGCCATCACGATGGGCGTGCTGATCCTGTCGGCCGCGGCCACGTTCATGTTCCTGCCCTCGGCGCTGCTGTACCCGACGCTGATCGTGAGCGGCATCGTCGCGTTCGTCTCGGTGCTCATGGTGTCGCTGCGGCGCGTCGTCAACCCGGCGTTCGTCCTGCTGTACTCCGTGATCGAGGGAGCCTTCATCGGCGCCTTCACCCTGATGTTCGCGCTGCGGTTCGACACCGGGCTGGTCCTGCAGGCCGTGCTCGGGACGTTCATGGCCGCCGGCGTGACCCTGTTCGCGTACCGGTTCTTCCGGATCAAGATCACCTCGAAGTTCCGCCGCATCGTCACGTTGGGCACGTTCGCGTTCCTCGGACTCGTGCTGGTGAACCTGGTGCTCGCCTTCTTCGGCATCAACCTCGGCATCCGGACCGTCGGCGGCGGCTTCAACCTCCTGGCCCTCGCGGTCTCCCTGGTTGCCATCGGCCTGGCCGTGGCCAACCTGCTGATGGACTTCGACTACATCGAGCAGGGCGTCCGCAACCAGTTGCCCGCCTCCGAGTCGTGGCGCAGCGCCTTCGGGATCACCGTCACGATGGTGTGGCTGTACACCGAACTGCTGCGCCTGATGTCCTACTTCAGGAACTAGCGCATCGTCAGCAAGCCCCGCCCGGGTCACCCGGGCGGGGCTTGCTGCGTTCGTGTCGGGGCGAGGGTCAGGCGCCCTGCCGGTGTAGGGAACGCAGCACCGTCTGGCCGTGCTTGGCCAGCAGTGAGCGGGACCCGTTGATCCAGGACACCTCGCGGAGCGCGCCCGCGGGCACCCAGCGGCTCGACGCGGTCGTTCCGCCGACATCGTGGACGACGG
>NZ_DAIOIA010000233.1:0-1873 GCF_036744435.1 Propioniciclava sp.
GGAGGAGACCCGGCCGCGCGACGCCGTCACCCAGATCATCAAGTTCGAACTGGACGAACTCGACGAACTAGACGAACTAGACGAACTAGACGAGCCGGACGAAGGACTCTCCGAGGAGCTCCCCGGCCCCGACGACTCAGCCTCTTCCCGACCTGACGCCACTGCGCCTGGAGGCGCCGTCGCCAGCGACGCCGACGCGTGGAACTGCGGCACTCATCCCGCGCAGCCCCACCGCTCCACCCTGTTGGAGGCCGACGACGTCAAGCAGGCCCAGCTCATCATCGTGGCGTCGCGCGCCGAGCGGTCCGCGGTCGCCCTGCTGGAGCCACAAGCCCGTGCCCGCACGTTCACGCTGCGGGAGGCGCTCGCCCTAGGAGCGGCGCCCATCACCGCGGAGGAGCGCGACGAGGCCCAGTCGGTGCTCGGTGCAGAGGCGACCAACCCGATCAGCGTGTACGCCGCGATCCTGGACCGCCGCCGGGGCTCACTGACGCCGCCGCAGCCGAGCGGCCCCTGGTGGAAGCGACGCTCGCGCACCGACCCGTGGGATGTCCCGGACGTCCATCAGGCGGCCGAGCGTGTCCACGTCTCTGGGCTGCGTGCCCTGGCACGGGAGACCGGCGAGTTGGCCGCACGCATGGCCGCCTTCGCCGCCGGCATGGAGGGCAAGATCGCGCGCTGAGGCGTCCAGGAATCGTCCCGGAGGCGCCCCCCACGCCGACGTCAGTCCGCGGATGCGGGTGCTGCGGCGGACGCGGCCACCACGGCGGCGACGTGGTCCCCGTACACACCAGGGTCGTGCCGGTTTGCCGCCATCGATCTGGCTGGCTCGAGTTGCGGCAGGACGGTCTCCCAGGAGGCCACGATCTCGGCGACGGCCTCCGCGATCGCACGGGCCGAATCGGCCGGGACCCGGCGGGCCGTCGCATAGCCGTCAGTGGCCTCCAGGAGCCCCGACGTCGCGCTCACCACGACGGGACGCGACGCCAGGACGCCCTCCACGGCGGTGTTGCCGAAGGGTTCGTCGAGGCGGGAGGGGACCACCAAGATGTCGGCGCCGGCCAGGCCCGGCCACACGTCATCGACGAAACCGTGCAGGGTCACGGACTCCTGCAGGCCCCCAGAAGCGATCAGGGAGCGCAACTCTTCCTCGTACCACTCGTAGCCGGGGAACACCGCGCCATAGAGATCCAGGGTCGCGGGCGTGCCCGCGTCGTGCAGGAGCCGCAGCGCGTCCACGATCAGATCGACGCCCTTGCGGGGAGACAGCCGACCGACGTAGGCCAGCCGCGGCGCACCGTCGAGCGTGGCCCGGGGCGGGAGCGGGGTCGGCGGCCCGGGAACGGCGTTGAGGATCACGTCCGCGCGCGCGGACAAAGCCGGGATGGTCTGGGCCATCACCGCCAAGCTGAACCGACTGTTGACGATGATGCGCCGGGCGGCGAGCAAGGGTGCATACATGACCGTCTTCACCCCGGCGCCCGCCTGCGACTCGCCCTCGTGCACGTGCACGACGACGGGGATACGGCGCAGGCGTGCCGCTACCGGCCACTGGGGGACCGTGATGGTGTTGACCAGTACGACGTCGGGGCGATGGCGGCGCAGGGCCGCCCACGCGGCGGACGCGCCACGCACGGCGGTGCTGACCAGTTCACCCCACCCCCGCGGACGCAGCAGGCGTTTGCGCAGCACGAACTGCGGGGCGAACTCCACCTCCGCGCCTTCGCCGACCAGGGCCGGGACCAGCGGGCCGGGTCCAGGCAGAACCACCACGACGCGCCAGCCGTCCGCAACCAGGCCCGCCACCGAACCGAGCACGACCCGGTCTGAGCCGTACAGTTCCGCGCCGGGATGCACCACCAGGGCGGTGCCT
>NZ_DAIOIA010000234.1:0-1794 GCF_036744435.1 Propioniciclava sp.
CGGGCGCTGGCCGAACGCATCGTCGTGGCCAAGGGGTTCTTCTCCCTCCACGCGGACCCGGACTCGCACCTGATGTACGACGCCTTGTTTGGCTGTTCAGCGCCGAGCGGACGGCGTCCAGCTTCGAGGACTACTTCGATCGGGCTCCCGACCAGGTGGATTACGAGCGGGCCTGCCACGTCTTGATGATGCGGATGAGTTTCACCGTCGACCCTTACGGGTTCCGCACCGGCGGGTACGCCGAGGGTTTCGTGCGCGACTGGTGGGACGCCCGCGTCCAGGCCGGGGACATCGTCGCCACCCCGCAGGGCTGGCGTCCTGCCGAGGCGTTCGCCGCCCGCGTCCGATCGGAACTGGCCGCCCTCGCCGCCGGGTGAGCCGCGCGCCTCACATCGGGGCGTGGTGCGGCACCACCGTTTTCATGATCAGCGTCGAGGTCAGCCGTTGCACCCCGGGGAGCTGGGTGAGCGCATGGTCGTAGAGCTCCTGATAGTGCTGCTGGGAGCGGGCGGCCACGTACAGCTGGTAGTCCGGCTCGCCGAACAGGCGCTGCGCCTGCACCACGTTCGGGATCGCGGCGACGGCCTCCTCGAACGCCGACCAGGAGGCGTGGTCGGCGACCCGCATCGTGACGAACACCAGCGCCTCGAAGGGCAGGCCCAGCAGGTCCAGATCGAGTTCGGCCCGGAAGCCCCGGATCACGCCGCTGGCAAGGAGATCGCGGAAGCGGCGGTGGCAAGCCGACAGGCTCAGCCCGACCCGCTGGGCCACCTCCGTCATCGTGGCTCGCCCATCCTCCTGCAGGGCCGAGAGAATCTCCCGATCAATCGCGTCCATACGCACGATCCTTCCAAGAACTGCCCCCATTCACAACGTTTCGCGAAGCACATTGCGCGTGATTGCGCATAATCTCTCCCCCGCATCACTCGCCTGCGGTGTCGGAGGGAGGCACACCGGACATGGAAGCCACGGCGGTCACCGCGTTCTGGGGTGTCTCGTTGGTGTTCGCCCTGACGCCGGGAGCGGATTGGGCGTACGTGATCACCACGGGCGGGCGGGATCGCCGCGGGGTGGCGCCCGCCGTCGCGGGCCTGCTCACCGGGCACCTGCTGGCCATCGCGAGCGTGGTGGTCGGCGTCGCGACCGTGATCACGTCCTCGCCCCTCGCCATGACGCTGCTGACCCTGGCCGGATCCTGCTACCTGGTGTGGCTCGGGATCGCGGCGCTCCGGCGTCCGGCCGAGCCCCCACGCACCCCGCAGCCGCCGTCCTTCGGGCCGGGACGCGGGTTCGCGACCGGGGTGGGCGTGAGCCTGCTGAACCCCAAGGTGTTCCTGCTGCTGCTCGCTTTGCTGCCGCAGTTCGCGTCCCCGACCGCGCCGTGGAGCCTCGGACAGCAGATGGCGACCCTCGGCCTGATTCACCTGGCCAACTGCGCCGTCGTCTACGTCGCCGTGGGGGTGGGTGCCGCGGCTGCCTTGACGACTCGCCCGCGGGCCGCGCGGGCTGTCGCGGTGGCCTCGGGGGTGGTGATGATCGGTCTGGGCCTGACGCTCATCGTCGAGCAGGTGGTCGCGCACGTCGGCTGAGCCGCACCCGGGCCGCAGAGCGTGACGCCGGGGCCGGGCGGCAGGTGCGCTCCCCCTCGGCCTCCGCCGTCGGCGCGACCTGCGCGGACGCCGCCACGTCGGCCCGCACGTCGACGCCCAGGGTGCGCAGCATCCCAGCGGTGTGCCGCCGCCGGCCGATCGCCTGCTCGGCGGCGGCGGCGTCGTAGACCTCGTCCAGGGTCTC
>NZ_DAIOIA010000235.1:0-1789 GCF_036744435.1 Propioniciclava sp.
GTCGCACCGCTCCGGTGAGACCGAGGACACCACCATCGCCGACCTGGCCGTCGCCACCAACTGCGGCCAGATCAAGACCGGTGCCCCGGCCCGCTCCGAGCGCGTCGCGAAGTACAACCAGCTCATCCGCATCGAGGAGACCCTCGACGACGCCGCCACCTACGCGGGTCGTTCCGCGTTCCCGCGGTTCAAGGGCTGATTTCACCACCGCACCATCGAGGCGGCCGGGTCCTGCGGGGCCCGGCCGTTTCGCGTCCCCCGGCCGTGGGACCGACGCTGTGGGGATGGTGGGTCGCGGGGTGTCGGGCTTCGGCCCGGCCGGATCACCGCCTACTGTGGAAGCGCATACTTCCCCATGCGAAAGGCCCGTTGGTGCGCGAGAACCGACTCAATCGGCAGCCGTCCGGCCGCGGACGGTCGAGCAAGCGCACGCCCAGCGCCCCGGCCGCGTCCACGAAGAAGGGGCCGTCGGCCACCGTGGGGCCGGAGGAGGCGGGGCGCCCCGTCCGGCGGCGTCCGCGGGTCGATTTCACGGCCCGGGCCATCATCGCCGTGGTCGTCTTGGCCGTGGTCATGATCTCCTTCGCGAACGCGCTGCGCGTCTGGTACATCCAGTCCGGCGATCTGGCGACCGCCGAGGCGGCCATCGAGGCCCGCTCGGCGCGGGTGACGGAACTCCAGGACGAACTGGCCCGCTGGGACGACTCGGCCTACGTGAAGGCGCAGGCTCGTGCCCGGCTCGGCTGGGTGATGCCGGGCGAGGTCGGCTACCGGGTCCTGGACGAGAACGGTCAGGTGCTGTCCGGAACCAGCGAGATCGAGGGCGTGGGCAACCCCACCGGCAACCAACTCGAGACGCAGTGGTGGGACCGGCTGGCCTCCTCGATCAAGCACGCCGACACCCCGTTGGACGCGAATCGCTGAGCGAACCATCCGCCGGCTCGACGCGGGCGGGCCACTAAGGTGGCGGCCGTGCCGACCATCGAACCAGTCACCGAAGCCGACGTCGCCGCCTTGGAGGCCCAACTCGGGCGCCAGCCGCGGGGGATCGTCGGGATCGCCTACCGGTGCGCGAACGGGGAGCCGGGGGTGGTGGCGACCAGCCCGCGGTTACCGGACGGTACCCCGTTCCCGACGACCTACTACCTGACGTGCCCCCGCATCGTCGCGGCCGTGTCGACGGTGGAGTCTGAGGGGGTCATGGTGGAGATGACCCGGCGCCTGGAACAGGACGCGGACCTCGCCGCCGCATACCGGGCGGCCCACGAGGCCTACCTGGCGGACCGGGCGGCGCTCGGGGACGTCGAGGAGATCGCGGGGATCAGCGCAGGCGGCATGCCCAGCCGGGTCAAGTGCCTGCACGTGCTGGTGGGACACGCGCTGGCTGCTGGGCCGGGGGTCAACCCGTTCGGCGACGAGGTGCTGGCGCGGATCGGCGACGTGTGCGGATCGATCCGTCCGCAGGAGCAGGAGGAACAGCGATGACGCGCGTGGCGGCGGTGGACTGCGGGACGAACTCGATCCGGCTGTTGGTCAGTGAAGGCACCCGGGAAGGGGCGCGGGAGCTGGATCGGCGGCTGATCATCACGCGGCTGGGGCAGGGAGTGGACGCCACCGGCGAGTTCCATCCCGATGCGCTGGCGCGCACGTTCGCGGCCTGCGACGAGTACGCGGTGGTGCTGGCCGACCTGGGGGTGGAACGGATCCGGTTCGTCGCCACGTCCGCCGCCCGGGACGCGGGCAACCGGCAGGAGTTCTACGACGGGGTGGAGAGCCGCCTCGGGGTGCG
>NZ_DAIOIA010000236.1:0-1753 GCF_036744435.1 Propioniciclava sp.
CGCGGCATGTCCGCCAACGCCGCGGCCGCCTGCGCGGCCGAGGGCATCCCTTTGCTGCGCCTCGAACGCCCAGGCTGGGAACCGCGCCCCGAATGGCACTACGCCGACGGCCACGACGCCGCCGCAGACCTGGCCGCGACGCTCGGCGTCCGCCCCTTCCTCACCGTGGGACGCCAAGAACTCGCGCGCTTTCTGCCCGCGCTCGGCCAGGCAGCGGTGCTGGCCCGCGTCGTGGACGTGCCCGATCTGACGCTCCCGGATGCCTGGCGCCTGCTCACCTCGCGCGGGCCCTACACCCTGGACGGCGAACTGGCGCTGATGCGCGAGCATCGCGCCGATGTCCTCATCACCAAGGACTCCGGCGGCACCTACACGCGCCCCAAGCTCGACGCCGCCCACACGCTTGGCGTCCCCGTCGTGGTGGTGCGGCGTCCGGACTACGGCGACGGCGTCGCCACCGTCCACGACCCCGCCGAAGCCCTCACCTGGGTGCGCGAGCGCGCCTGACGCTCAGCGGCCCAGGGCCGCAGCTTCCGCACCGATGGTGGTCGAAGGGCCATGGCCGGTGTGGACGATGGTGTCATCAGGCAGCGTGAAGAGCCGTCGCCGGACCGAGTCGACGATCAGGTCGGCGTCAGAGAAGGACCGGCCTGTCGCGCCCGGCCCACCCTGGAACAGGGTGTCTCCGGTGAACACGACACCCAGGTCGGGTGCGTACAGGCTCACCGATCCGGGCGAGTGCCCCGGGGTGTGCAGCACCGTCAGCGAGGTATCCCCGACCGCGATCTGCTGGCCGTCGGCCAGGTCGGCGTCCGGCGTGACGCCGGGGTGGGTGAGCGCCCACACGGGGGCGTCGGCGGGGTGCAGCAGGATCGGCGCCCCAGTCGCACGGGCCAGGTCGGGCGCGACCCTGACATGATCGTCGTGGGCGTGCGTGCACACCAGGGCGATCACCGTGCGGTCCCCCACCAGGGCCAGGATGTCGTCTACCGAGTGCGGGGCGTCGATCACGACGCATGCGGTGTCATCCCCCACCACCCAGACGTTGTTGTCCACGTCGAAGGTCTGCCCGTCCAGGCTGAAGGTGCCCGTCGTGACCCCGTGGTCGATGCGTGCCATGATCACTGCCCTTTCTCGGTGTTCTCGAGGACGACGACGCTGCGCAGCACGTCGCCCCGCCCCATCTGGACGAAAGCCTCCTCGACGTCGCCGATGCCGATGGTCTCGCTGACGAAGGCGTCCAACGGCAGGCGCCCTTGGAGGTAGAGGTCGATGAGCGTGGGGAAGTCCCGCGACGGCAGGCAGTCGCCATACCAGGACGACTTCAGCGAGCCGCCGTGGCTGAACAGATCCAGCAGCGGAAGGGGCGGCACCTCCATGTCGGGGGTGGGGACGCCGACGAGGACGAGCGTCCCAGCCAGGTCGCGGGCGTAGAAGGCCTGCTTCCAGGTTTCGGGGCGCCCCACGGCGTCGATGACCACGTCCGCGCCGTGCCCGCCGGTGAGGGCCTGGATGGCCGCCACCGGGTCGGACGCCGACGAGTTGACGGTGTGCGTCGCGCCCAGGGTGGAGGCGGTCGCGAGTTTCCCGTCGTCGAGGTCGACGGCGACGATGGTGGTCGCCCCCGCCAGTGTGGCCCCGGCGATGGCCGCCGCGCCGACGCCCCCGCAGCCGATGACGGCAACGGAGTCGCCGCGGCCCACCGCGCCGGTGTTGAGGGCGGCGCCCAGGCCCGCCATGACGCCGCACCCCA
>NZ_DAIOIA010000237.1:0-1729 GCF_036744435.1 Propioniciclava sp.
AGCACCGTCTGCGGCTTCTCGAGCGTCGCCGGGGACAGCGGGGAGGACGTCTGGCTCGAGAGGTACAGCAGGAACAGGCTGTCGGGCTGGCTCAGGTTGAAGGTCACCGTGTTGTCGGCCGTCTTCTCATACGAGTCCACGAACCGCAGGCCCGGCGGGGAAGACGTCAGGTAGCCGGTGCTCTTGACCTTGTCGAAGTTCGCGATCACGGCGTCCGCGTTGAGCGGGGCGCCGTCGCTGAACGTGACGCCGTCGCGCAGCACGAGCGTCACCTGCTTGCCGTCATTGCCGAGCGAGTAGGAGGAGGCCAGCCACGGCTGGTACTCCCCCGACTCGGTGCGGTACAGGTAGGAGTCGAAAGCGTTGCGCAGGATGGGTCCGGCCTTGTCCTGGCCGTTGCGGTGCGGGTTGACCGTCTGCAGCTTCGTCTCGATGCCCCAGTACAGGGTGCCCCCGGCGACGGGTTCGCTGGCCGACGTGCTCGGCCCCGCCGCGGGCGTCGTCGCGGCGCAACCGGTCGCGGCGAGCGTGAGGATGCTGAGCGCGGCAGCTGCCGCGATGCGCCATCGGCGGACGCCCCGGCGAGTGGGGCTGGCGTGAGTGTTCATTTCGGTGGTTCTCCTGTTGGGTCTGCGAGTCTGCGGGCAGGGTCCAGCCACGAGACGCCGTCGGCGCCCGTGCCAAGTGCTTGGGGGTAGGTCTTAGTCCGCCTGTCGGCGGTCGGTACACAACCAGCGGATGCGTCCGCATCGCAGGGCACTCATGCGGCCACCGGCGTCAACGCCAGGGTGGGCACGGCGGCCAGGAGCGCCTTCGTGTAGTCCTGTTGCGGGTGATCGAACACCTCGTCGATCGGCCCGGATTCGATGACCCGGCCAGACTTCATGACGAGCACGTCATCGACTAGGTGATGCACCACGCCAAGATCGTGGGAGATGAACACCAGCGCGGTGCCGGTGCGCCGGTTCAGGTCGTCGAGCAGGTCGAGGATCTGGGCCTGGATGGACACGTCCAGCGCGGAGACGGGCTCGTCGCAGACCAGCACGGAGGGCCGCAGCGCGAGCGCGCGGGCGATGCTGACGCGTTGCCGCTGACCGCCCGAGAGGGCGCGCGGCATCGCGGGCAGCAGTTCCGGCTCCAGGTGGGTGAGTTCCAGGACCTCCCGGACGCGGGCGTCGCGGGCGGCGGCGTCCAGCACCCCCCGCAGCGGCTCGGCGATGATGTCGCCCACCGTGTACCGCGGGTCGAAGGAACCGAGCGGATCCTGGGAGATGAACTGGACGGAGCGGCGCGCCTGGACGCGGGCTTCCCCGTGCGCGGCGTTCCAGTCCACCCCGGCGACCTGGGCGCTGCCCGCGTCGGGGGTCTCGAGCCCGAGCAGGATGCGGGCCAGCGTGCTCTTGCCGGAGCCGGATTCGCCGACGATCCCCAGCTTCTGCCCGGGCGCGACGCTGAGGCTCACGCCGTCGACGGCCTGCAGCAGGCGGCGTCCGGGCAGTTCGAACGTCTTGCTGACGTCGGACGCCTCCAGCACGGCCCCACCCGTCTCGGCGACACGGACGGGCGCTTCCGTCTCGTGCGCGTCCTCGGGGGCGTCGCTGAGCCGGCGCCCGCGGGTCGCCGCCGACGGCACCGCCCGCAGCAACTGCCGGGTGTACTCGTGGCGCGGGTTGCCGAGCACCTCGGCGGTCGGCCCCGACTCGACCAGGACGCCGTCGCGCATCACCAG
>NZ_DAIOIA010000238.1:0-1728 GCF_036744435.1 Propioniciclava sp.
TGGGGTCTCCGCCTCAGGAAGGGGGTCCATCTGGAGCCGACGTTCAAGGCGGTCGAGTCGGGCGTGGATGCCGCGGCCCGCGACGTCAGCCCCCGGCAGCAGCACGCGCGCGCACATCAGTTCGAGGTGCAGCCGCGGCGCGGTGGTGCCGCGCATGTCGGTGAGGCCTTGGGCGATCACCTCCGCGGCGCGCGTGAGTTCACCCGAACCCATGCCGGACGCCTGGGTGGTGAGCCGTTCGGCCTGGTCCCCGGCGACATCCACGAGGCCGGTTTCGAGGGCGTCCGGGACGGCGGCGACGATGATCAGATCTCGCAGGCGACGCAGCAGGTCTTCGGCGAAGCGCCGCGGATCCTGGCCGACCTCAATCACCTTGTCGATGCACGCAAAGACACCCTCGGCGTCACCGGCGGCGAAGGCGTCCATGATCTCGTCGAGGAGGCTCTCGGGGGTGTACCCGAGCAAGCTGGCGGCCTGCGTGTAGCTGACGCCCGCCTCGGCGGCGCCGCCGAGGAGTTGGTCGAGCACCGACAGCGAGTCACGCACCGATCCAGCACCAGCGCGCACCACCAGCGGCAGCACGGCCTGATCCACCTGGACGCCTTCGGCTGCGCACAGTTGGTCCAGGTAGGCGACCATCGTGCGCGGCGGCACCAGCCGGAACGGATAGTGATGCGTCCGGGAGCGGATGGTGCCGATGACCTTCTCGGGCTCGGTCGTGGCGAAGATGAACTTCACGTGGGGCGGCGGCTCCTCCACCACCTTCAGCAAGGCGTTGAACCCCGCATTGGTGACCATGTGCGCCTCGTCGATGATGTAGATCTTGTAGCGGCTGTGCACGGGCGCGAAGAAGGCCCGCTCACGCAGGTCACGCGCCTCATCGACGCCGCCGTGAGAGGCCGCGTCGATTTCGATGACGTCGATGCTCCCGGCGCCGCCGCGCGCCAGGTCGCGACAGCTTTGGCACACCCCGCACGGCGTCGGGGTGGGGCCCTGCTCGCAGTTGAGGCAACGCGCCAGGATGCGCGCCGACGTCGTCTTGCCACAGCCCCGCGGCCCGCTGAACAGGTAGGCGTGGCTGACCCGATTGTTGATGAGGGCGCGCTGCAGCGGCTCGGTGACGTGATCTTGTCCGATCACCTGCTCGAACGTCTCGGGACGGTAGCGCCGATACAAAGCCAGGGGCGCCTCCGGGGCTGGCGGGATCGACTGCATGACGGACGCCTCCGGGCTCGGCCCAGAGAACTCCGCAGGCGTAGCAACCGCCGCATCATCGTCGTGCGGACCAGCGGTCGCCGATGCGGCGTCCTCCACAGAACTGCCGATGGCCAACTCGACGAGCGGGTCGGGCATCGTCGCCTCAACCTCGGGTTCGTCGTCGGGATCGATCGGAATCTCGTCCATCTGGTCGAGATCAATGTCCATCTCAGGGTCGTCGACGGGCGTCGGCTCGGTGGGCAGGATCAGTTCGTCGGGTTCCATGCCGAACAAGTCGGGACCGTCTTGCTCATACCCCAGGCGCGCGTCGGACGCCTCGCCGAGATCGTCCTCGTCGAAGAGCCCCAAAGCGTCGTCGTCTGCCACACGGAGCACCCTACTTGGTGGCTCCGACGATTCCCCTGGATAACCAGACGATCCGGGCTGAGCAGGCCAGACGATTCCGGCTGAGCAGACAAGAGGCCCCCGCGCACCTGGAAGAGCTCACTTACCCTTGCTGCCTTCCGGCCC
>NZ_DAIOIA010000239.1:0-1721 GCF_036744435.1 Propioniciclava sp.
GACGATGGATGGCCCACCTCCCACGCTGGAGGCATGACGACACCAGGACGCGGGGCAGAGTTCGAGGACGCCTTCCGCGCGCTCTACCTGGCCTACCATCGGCGCGACGGGCCGCGGTCGGACGTCCCTGCGGCGTCCCGCGCCGTGCTCACCCACCTGGTCCTCACCGGACCGGTGACGATCGGGGAGCTCGCGGTGCATCTGCAGCGCTCGCAGTCGGTGGTCAGCGACATCGTCGGTCACCTGGTCCGCGACGGCTATCTGGACCGCGCCACCGATCCTGCCGACCGCCGACGGGTTCAGGTCTGGCTCAGCCCCCACGGCCGGGCCCTGCTCGATCGCCTCAACCGGGTCCTCGACGTCCCCCTGCTGGACGCCGCCCTCGCCACCACCGCCGATGCCGACGCCCTGATCCGTGGCCTGCACGCCCTCGCGGCCCAGGCCCGCACCCTTCCACGAGAGGAACACGACCATGACCACACCGACCTGTGAAAGCTGCAGCATGCCGATCGAAACCGGCCGCTACTGCGAGCACTGCACCGACGCCGAGGGCAACCTGCAGGGCTTCGAGGAGCGCTTCGCCACGATGACGGCGTGGCGGCGCGAGCGCGAGCCCGGCCTCGACCAGGCGTCCGCTGAGGCCGAAACGCTCGCCTGGATGGCGTCGATGCCCGCGTGGGCGGCTCACCCGCAGGTGGTCTCGCGCCAGGCGTCGATCCCGGCCCCCACCAACTCCCCGGCGGCGCCTTCGGCCTCCTCCAGCGGAAGCCAGGCGGCCCGGTCGGTGGAGCCGCCGACCTCCACGGTGCCGAGCGTCCCGCCGACGATGCGGGCCGTGTAGATCAGGCGGACGCCCTTCAGCGGCCTCCCGGTGGACCAGCTCGCCGCGACCGTGTAGCTCGACGTGGTCAGGAAGCCGGTCAGCTCGCAGTGGTAGCCGGTCTCCTCGTAGACCTCCCGCACCACGGCGTCCTCGACGGCCTCGTCGAACTCGACGCCGCCGCCGGGCAGCGACCAGGAGGCCCGCTCCGGCTGGTCGCCGCCGTTCCACCAGCTCAGCAGGATCCGGTGCTCGGCGTCGACGATCACGGCGTACGCGGCCAGCCGGGTGTCGTACTCGCTGAAATGCACACCAGCAGGCTAACGCGGGGGCAACAAGCTGGGGTGGGTCGGCCCCCTGGGCTAGCGTGACGGTGACCCGATGACAAGGAGCCTGCACCGATGCCGATCCTCGACCCGTACCGCGCCGATCCCGACCGCTATGACGGCCGGATGCCCTACCGCCGCACCGGGGCCAGCGGCCTGATGCTGCCGGCCCTCTCGCTGGGTCTGTGGCACAACTTCGGCGATGACGTCCCCTTCGCCCGGCAGCGCGACATCCTGCGCCGGGCCTTCGACCTGGGCATCACGCACTTCGACCTGGCCAACAACTACGGCCCGCCCTACGGCGCCGCCGAGGAGAACTTCGGGCGCCACTTGCGCACCGATTTGGCCCCCTACCGGGAGCAGCTGGTGATCTCCACCAAGGCCGGCTGGGACTTCTGGCCCGGCCCGTACGGCAACCTGGGATCGCGCAAGTACCTGCTGGACTCGCTCGACGCGTCCCTGGCCCGCATGGGCCTGGACCACGTCGACATCTTCTACCACCACCGCGCCGACCCGGACACGCCGCTGGAGGAGACGATGGGCGCGCTGGACCACGCGGTGCGCTCGGGGCGGGC
>NZ_DAIOIA010000240.1:0-1708 GCF_036744435.1 Propioniciclava sp.
TGGGGGCGCCGATCGGCTCGGTGCTGGTCGGCTCGGCCGACGCGATGGCTCGCGCCCGCGTGCTGCGCAAGCGGCTGGGGGGCGGCTGGCGTCAGGCCGGGATGCTGGCGGCCGCGTGCCTGTACGCCCTCGATCATCACATCGAGCGGCTCGCGGAGGATCACGCCGCAGCCCACGCGTTTGCCGCGCCGCTCATCGCCGCGGGGGTGGCGGTGGCCGATCCTGAGACCAACATCGTCGTCGTCCCGACCGGGGACCGTCCCGCCGGGCAAGTGGTCGCCGAGGCGGCCACGCGTGGCGTCGCCCTCTCGGCGGTGGGCGGCCGGGTCGTCCGGGCCGTCACCCATCTCGACGTGACGGCCGCCGAGTGCACGTCGGCCGGTGAGGTCGTGGCGGAGATCCTGTCGGGAGCTTTCGCTCGCTGAGCGCGCGAACGGGGCGCGTGCACGAGGGCCGGTCCTCGGGCGGGGCGGATACCCCCACCGGAATAGTTGAACGGTCTATCAAGGTTAGAGGGGTATGAGCAGTCTCCCGGGAGCCACCCCGACCCTCGCCACCGTCGTCATCGGCGCCGGTCAGGCAGGGCTGAGCGCGTCCGGTCACCTGGTGCGCGGAGGGCTGCGCCCGTACCAGGATTTCGTCACCCTGGACGCGAACGAGGGCCCAGGGGGAGCGTGGCGGCACCGCTGGGCGTCCCTGACGCTCGGCAAAGCCCATGCCGTGCACGACCTCCCCGGGTTGCCGTTGGGGACCCCGGACCCGCACGAACCCGCCTCCACGGTCGTCTCGCGCTACTACGGCGACTACGAACGCCGCTTCGCGTTGCCGGTGGTCCGACCGGTCCACGTGGACGCCGTCACGTCGCGTCCCGACGGGCTGCTCGACGTCCGCGCCGGGCAGCGCACCTGGACGACCCGCACCCTCATCAACGCCACCGGTACCTGGGACAAGCCGTTGTGGCCGTACTACCCCGGACGCGAGACGTTCACCGGACGCCAGCTCCACACCCACGACTTCGTGGACGCCGCCGAGTTCGCCGGGCAGTCGGTCGTGGTCGTCGGCGGAGGACTCTCCGCGGTGCAGTTCCTGCTTCAGCTCGCCGATGCAGGTGCACGCACCACGTGGGTCACCCGCCGACCACCCGACTGGACCGATCGCGCGTTCGACCCGGAGTGGGGGCGCGCGGTCGAAGACCGGGTGCGCGACCGCACCCGCCGCGGGCTGCCTCCCGAAAGCGTGGTCGCTGCCACCGGCATCCCGCTCATCGGCGACTACCGGGCGGGCATCGATGCGGGCGTCCTGGTCTCGGCCGGACCGATGGTGGCCCTCACAGCCGACGGGGTGCTGCTGGCCGACGGTCGTCAGGTCGCCGTCGACGCGATCCTGTGGGCCACCGGGTTCCGGCACGCGCTGGACCATCTGGCGCCGTTGAAGCTCCGCGAACCGGGGGGCGGCATTCGCACCGAGGGCGTGGTCGTCGAGGCGGACCCGCGGGTCTTCCTCGTCGGCTACGGGGCATCCGCGTCCACGCTGGGAGCGACTCGTGCCGGTCGCGAGGCCGCCCGGGGAGTGCTGACCGCGCTCGGGGCGGCCGCCGCCACGAGGACCTGACGGGTAAGCAGGCGCCAGAACTCGGCGCAGGCGGCGGCTAGTTGTACTCGGCCATCAGGTTGGTGACACTCGGCTGATCGGGGGTTTGCCTCCGAGT
>NZ_DAIOIA010000241.1:0-1413 GCF_036744435.1 Propioniciclava sp.
CAGGAGTTACCAAGCTTCTTATCCACCGAGGACCCCGACTGTGTCTGAGCCTACGACGTGTGCTGCGCGCTGCCCCCATGACGACGCCTACTGCGACAACTGTGACCGTCTGGTCGGCTTGCCCGGCGTGCACGTCATCGGAGTGGACCGGCGACCTGCCGGGCTGGTGGTCGAGGTCGAGTCCCCACCAGCGATGATGGGCTGCCCGACCTGCGGGGTGGTAGCCCGCAGCCATGGCCGACGGACGGTCACCTTGGTCGACATCCCCTGCTTCGGAGCCCCGACACGCGTGCGTTGGCGCAAACGCACGTGGACGTGTCCCGAGCCGTCCTGTCCCGTAGGGGTGTTCACCGAGCAGGACGAACAGATCGCCAAGCCACGCGCGATGCTCACCACCCGGGCGTGTCGCTGGGCGACCGAGCAGGTCCGACGCGAGCACGCCAGCATCGCCGGGCTGGCTCGGCAGTTGGCCACCACGTGGCGGACTGTGTGGACCAGCATCGAGCCGATCCTGCAGCGTGCCGCCGCTGATGAGTCCCGGTTCGCCGGCGTGACCACGCTTGGGGTGGATGAGCACCTGTGGCACCACGTGAGCCCCCGCAAGCGTGGCCCCAAGGAGCTCACCGGCATGGTCGACCTCACTCGTGACAAGGACGGACGCGTCCATGCCCGGCTGCTCGATCTGGTGCCGGGACGTTCGGGCACCGTGTACAAGACGTGGCTCGACCAGCGCGGGAAGGGGTTCAAGGCCGGGGTCGAGGTCGCCACCCTGGACCCGTTCCGCGGCTACAAGAACGCCATCGACGACAAGCTCGCCGACGCCACCGCCGTCCTTGATGCGTTTCATGTGGTCGCTCTGGCCAGCCGGGCCGTAGATGAGGTCCGCCGCCGCGTGCAGCAGGAGATCCACGGCCACCGGGGTCGTTCCGGCGACCCGCTCTACGGGATCCGTAACATCCTGCGTTGCGCGGCCGAACGGCTCACAGACAAGCAACACGCCCGCCTCGCCGCGGCGATCGCCGCCGATGACCACCACGACGCCGTCCACGTCGCCTGGCAGTGCGCCCAGAAGGTTCGAGCCGCCTACGCCCACCCCGACCCAGCCAAGGGCCGCCAGATTGCCGAGCAAGTCGTCGACGGGTTCCCCTCCTGCCCGATCCCCGAGATCGCCCGACTCGGCCGCACCCTCAGACAGTGGAAAGACGCCTTCCTGGCCTACTTCGACACCGGCCGCGCATCCAATGGCGGCACCGAGAGCATCAACGGGCTCATCGAGCTCCACCGACGCATCGCCAGAGGCTTCCGCAACCGCGAGAACTACCGACTACGCATGCTCCTCATCGGCGGCGGACTCAACCTCGACCCACCGCAGGTATGAAGAGCCGGAAACCAGCCCTCAACGCCTTCGCCATC
>NZ_DAIOIA010000241.1:1423-1706 GCF_036744435.1 Propioniciclava sp.
CGATGACCTCGCCCTCCCAGGCACAGCGGTCGGCGACCTCGTCCAGCACGGGCCTTTTGCCGACCCCGTAATACCCGCCCGCTCCGTCCACCTGATCGCCAAGTCGCCTGACGCCGACTCCAGAGATGGCGATCGTGATCCCTGCCCCGTCCACGAGACTGGTCCCTCGCGGCCACACGGTCGGATAGGTAGCCCCCTGAGTATCAGTGATGCCAATGCATCCCGCGTCCGTGACAGCCACGGTCCCCTGGATGCTCGGATCGTCTCCCGTGAGGACCCCCGC
>NZ_DAIOIA010000242.1:0-1679 GCF_036744435.1 Propioniciclava sp.
CCGCAGGCCAGCAGCGCGGGCGCGAGGTAGGCCCAGGTCTGACGTAGCGCCTGGGCGCGTTCGAGCGCGATGAGGGTGCCCATGAAGCCGAGCACCATGACCATGCCGTGCACCGAGGGCAGGTGGTCGGCGGGGGCGGGGGCCCAGACGCCGACGGCTACCAGGGCGGCGTTCAGCCCGGCCAGCATGCACGCCCCACCGAGTGCCAGGATCGCGATGCGCGGGGCGGCCGAGCGTGACCGGCCTGCCGGGGAGGGCTCAGGCGTCCCGGACTGGACCGACGCACCGGCTCCCGGCACCCGCGACGCGGCGGCGTCGCGCGGCTCCCGTGCGCTCGGCGTGGGGCCGGGGTGGGTCGTCATGGCGGTGGTGGCGAGGGTCGTGCGCGGGAATCAGATACGCGTGAAGGTCAGCGTCCAGGACTCGGGGCCGCGCTCGCGGTAGCCCACCTCGACCGTGTCGCCGTAGGCGTCGGCGATCTGTGCCAGGAGCGGCAGCGGGTCGTGCGGGGCGACGAGCGCCATGGCGCGGCCCGGCGTCAGCGAGGCGAGTGCCCCCAGGATGGCGGCGTGACGCAGGGCGTGCGGGATGACGCGGGCGTCCAGGACGGGAAGGTCCTCGTCGTGGTGGCCGCAGCCGCAGGTGGGGCGTTCGACGAGGGGCAAGTCGCTCATGGCTGATTCTCCGTGGGTGAGGCGAGGGCGGTCGGCCCCGTTGAGTCCGGTCGGGGCCGACCCGTGGCGCTATTGTTACATAGTCTTCTGTATTTATTCCACTACACTGGATCCATGACGACCCCCCGCCTCGGCCCCGTCCGCCCGCAGGTGTCTCCCCTCCCGCCTGCCCGTGCCCGCGTCGCCCATGCGCTGGCCGAACTGGGCCCTGCCGTTGCGTTGAGCGCACTGGTGGATCGGCTCGGCGGCCACCCCAACGCCACCCGGGCGCATCTGGAAGCGCTGCAGGTGGCCGGGTTCGCGACCGCCGACCCCCTCCCCAGCCAGGGACGCGGACGCCCCGCCCTGGGGTTCACACTGACCGCGTCCGGGGAGTCCGCGCTGCGGGGGGATCCGGCCGTGAGCGCGTACGCGGAACTCGTGGGCGCCCTGGCCGCCCACCTCGACCGCGAGCCGGACGCCGCCGCGCAGGCTCACGCGATCGGTCGCGCCTGGGGTCAGGCGAAGACGACCAACCCAGCCCCGGCGAGCGCCGTGCGCCTGCTGAGCGATCTGGGGTTCTCCCCGGCCGTGGAGGGTCGCACCGTCTGGTTGCGCACCTGCCCGCTACTGGACGCCGCCGAGAACCACCCGGAGGTGGTGTGCGCCGTCCATGCCGGGCTCGTGCAGGCGACGTCGGGGGACGCCGACGCCGCGCTAGCCCCTTTCGCCGTCCCGGGCGCCTGTCGCATCGAGTTCTCCGCCTGAGCCGAGGTGATCGGACCCCCGGGCCTCTTCCCCTGCGCGCGGTTCGCCGCCCCGGCTCGGCCAGGCCACCAGGGCGACGGCCCCCAGCAGCAGAGCTGCCCCGGCGAGGCCGGCGACGCCGAGACGTTCGCCCAGCACGACGGCCGCGAGGATGGCGCCGGTGACCGGCTCCAGCAGGGAGACCAGCACGCCGGTCGTGGAACTCTGCGACCCCAGGCCGACGAAGTAGGCGGCGTAGGCCAGCGCCGAAGGGATCAG
>NZ_DAIOIA010000243.1:0-1674 GCF_036744435.1 Propioniciclava sp.
AGAACTCCCCTGCCAGCGAGAGTCGCATCCCATCCGCCATGTTGGAGTCAAGCCAGCCCCCGTTGGTGACGTAGGCGACTACCCCCTGCTTCCCGATCCGCAGGCTCGCCCACTTGAACGCCCTGATGTAGGAGTCGTATAGGCGAGCCAACGAAGATGACGCGAGCAATGATCAGAACCTGTGGATGGCTCTCGGCGGGGTGACGTGAAAGTGGCGTACCTCCCGAGCAAGATCTGAAGCCCATACAAGTTCTGATCAGGGTCGGCGTTGGAGCGCCGGCTCGGGAAGGTACGCCCATGCTCAAGGTAGTCCAGGAGAACACCGAGTCCAACGTCGACGCGACCGTGCACGGTGGGTCGTTGCTCGATGAGATCGTGCGTGACGGCGCCCGGCAGATGCTCGCGGCCGCGCTGCAGGCCGAGGTCGCGGCTTACGTCGAGCGGTTCGCCGGGGAGGTCGACGAGCACGGTCACCGGCTGGTGGTCCGCAACGGGTACCACGCTGCGCGTGAGGTGACCACGGCCGCCGGCGCGGTCCCGGTGCGCCAACCGCGGGTCGACGACCGCCGGATCGATGAGGCCACCGGTGAGCGGAAGCGGTTCGGCTCGGCGATCCTGCCGGCGTGGGCCCGTAAGTCACCGCAGATGGCCGAGGTGCTGCCGCTGCTCTACCTGCACGGTCTGTCCTCCAGCGACTTCGGACCGGCGCTGACCCAGTTCCTCGGCACCTCGGCCGGACTGTCGGCCAAGACGATCACCCGGCTCACCGAGCAGTGGCAGGCCGAGGCCCTCGCCTTCAACCAGCGCTCCCTGGCCGGGACCGACTACGTCTACGTGTGGGTCGACGGGATCCACCTCAAGGTCCGCCTCACCCAGGACAAGGTCTGCCTGCTCGTCATGGTCGGGGTCCGCGCCGACGGCACCAAGGAACTGATCGCCCTGGACGACGGGCACCGGGAGTCCACCGAGTCCTGGGCCGACCTGCTGCGCTCGTGCAAGCGCCGGGGCATGGCCGCTCCGGTCCTGGCCGTCGGCGACGGCGCCCTAGGGTTCTGGGCCGCGCTGCGCGAAGTCTTCCCCACCACCCGCGAGCAACGGTGCTGGTTCCACCGGATCGCAAACGTGCTCAACGCCCTGCCCAAGTCCGCCCAGCCCGGCGCCAAGGCCGCGCTGGCCGAGATCTGGAACGCCGAGGACCGCGAGCACGCCGAGGCCGCCGCCAGGGCGTTCGCCGCCGACTACGGCACGAAGTGGCCCAAGGCGGCCGCGAAGATCACCGAGGACCTGGACGTGCTGCTGGAGTTCTACGACTACCCGGCCGAGCACTGGGTCCATCTGCGTACGACCAACCCGATCGAGTCGACCTTCGCCACTGTCCGGCTCCGTCAGCGCGTCACCAAGGGTCCTGGCTCGCGCGCCGCGGGCATCGCGATGGCGTTCAAGCTCATCGAGTCCGCGCAACGACGCTGGCGCGCGGTCAACGCCCCGCACCTCGTGGCCCTCGTCCGCGCCGGCGCCACCTTCGAGCGCGGCAAGCTCGTCGAACGACCCGAGGAATCAGGACGCCAGCAAAACGTCGCATGACACGCCGATCCACAGGTCTTGACAATTACTCGCCGGGGACACCTTGGTCGTCACCAAACTGGACCGCCTTGCCCGTTCCTTGCCCGATGC
>NZ_DAIOIA010000244.1:0-1515 GCF_036744435.1 Propioniciclava sp.
GCACCCACCACATCGAGGCCCGTTCCTTCAAGGACATCTTCCCCCGGTTCAAGACGATGCAGGGCTTCCACGTCGACCGCAAGGCCGGCTGGGACTGCCACGGCCTGCCGGTGGAGCTCGCCGTCGAGAAGGAGCTCGGGTTCGCCGGGAAGGCCGACATCGAGGAGTACGGCGTCGAGGCGTTCAATGACCGTTGCCGCGCGTCGGTGACCCGGCACGTCGACAAGTGGTCCCAGCTCACCGAGCGGATGGGGTACTGGGTCAACCTGGACGACGCCTACTGGACGATGTCGACCGAGTACGTCGAGTCGGTGTGGTGGTCGCTGAAGGAGATCCACTCCAAGGGCCTGCTGGTGGAGGACTACCGCGTCGCCCCGTACTGCCCGCGCTGCGGCACCACCTTGTCCGACCACGAACTCGCCCAGGGTTATGAGGACGTCGTCGATCCGTCGGTATACGTCCGGTTCCCGCTGACCTCGGGTCCGCTCGCCGGCCAGGTCGACCTGCTGGTGTGGACGACGACGCCGTGGACGCTGGTCTCGAACACGGCCGTCGCCGTGCATCCCGACGTCACCTACGTCGTCGCCCGCCACGGCGAGGACGCCTTGCTGGTCGCCGAGCCGCTGGCGCTGAAGGTGCTGGGCGAGGAGTGGACGCTGGGGGAGACCTTCGGCGGACGCGAGTTGGAGCGCTGGACCTACCAGCGGCCGTTCGACCTGATCTCGTTCCCCGACGCCCCGGGCGGCACGAACTACGTCGTGTTGGCCGAGTACGTCACCACCGAGGACGGCACCGGCCTGGTGCATCAGGCGCCCG
Organism: Propioniciclava sp.; assembly: GCF_036744435.1. Lineage (NCBI taxonomy): Bacteria > Bacillati > Actinomycetota > Actinomycetes > Propionibacteriales > Propionibacteriaceae > Propioniciclava > Propioniciclava sp. The sequence goes on from NZ_DAIOIA010000244.1 coordinate 817, forward strand.
CCTTCGGCGAAGACGACATGCTGACCTGCCGCTCCTACGGGCTGCCGATGGTGAACCCGATCCGCCCTGACGGCACGTTCGAGCCGGAGATCTCCCTGGTGGGAGGCCAGTTCTTCAAGTCGGCCGACACGATCCTGCTGGCCGATCTCACCGAGCGGGGCCTGCTGTTCCGCAAGCTCGACTACGAGCACAGCTACCCGCACTGCTGGCGGTGCCACACCCCGCTGCTCTACTACGCCCAGCCGTCCTGGTACATCCGGACGACCGCGATCAAGGAGGAGTTGCTCGCTCAGAACGAGGCGACCACCTGGCATCCGGAAACCATCAAGCACGGCCGCTACGGCGACTGGTTGAAGAACAACGTCGACTGGGCGCTGTCCCGGAAGCGCTACTGGGGGACGCCGCTGCCGATCTGGCGGTGCGCGGAGGACCACCAGGTGTGCGTCGGCTCGCGCCAGGAGCTCTCCGAGCTGACCGGCCGCGACCTGTCCACGCTGGATCCGCACCGCCCGTTCGTCGATGATGTCGTGTTCGACTGCCCGACGTGCGGGCGCGAGTCCCGCCGCGTCCCTGAGGTCATCGACGCCTGGTACGACTCCGGATCGATGCCGTTCGCGCAGTGGGGCTACCCGTGGGTGGAAGGTTCGAAGGAGAAGTTCGAGCGGGCGTTCCCGGCCGACTTCATCTCCGAGGCCATCG
>NZ_DAIOIA010000245.1:0-1501 GCF_036744435.1 Propioniciclava sp.
TCGAAGGAGAAGTTCGAGCGGGCGTTCCCGGCCGACTTCATCTCCGAGGCCATCGACCAGACGCGCGGCTGGTTCTACTCCCAGATGGCCGTCTCGACGCTGGTGTTCGGTGAGTCCGACTTCCGCACCGTCGTGTGCCTGGGACTGATCCTCGCCGAGGACGGTCGCAAGATGTCCAAGCACCTGGGCAACATCTTGGAGCCGATCCCGCTGATGGACCGCCACGGCGCGGACGCGGTGCGCTGGTTCATGCTGGCGGGCGGTTCGCCGTGGGCGTCGCGTCGGGTGGGCCACTCCACGATCCAGGAGACGGTCCGCAAGGTGCTGCTGACGTTCTGGAACGCGGTCAGCTTCCAGTCGCTGTACGCCCGCACCAGCGGCTGGGCTCCCGTCGGCGATGCGCCGGCCGTCGCGGATCGGCCGGTCATGGACCGGTGGCTGGTCGCCGTCCGCAACCAGCTCATCGACCAGGTGACGGCCGCGCTGGAGGGCTACGACACCCAGCGCGCCGGGGCGCTGCTGAGCGACTTCGTGGACGACCTGTCCAACTGGTACGTGCGCCGGTCGCGCCGCCGGTTCTGGGCCGGGGACGAAGCCGCCTTGTGGACGCTGCACGAGACCCTGGATGTGGTCGCCCGGCTGATGGCGCCGATGGCCCCCTTCATCACCGAACGGGTGTGGCAGGACATGATCGTGCCCGCCGTCCCGGGTGCCCCCGAGTCGGTGCACCTGGCCACGTGGCCGACGGTGCAGGGCGAGGGGGTGGACGCCGACCTGATCGAGTCGATGGCCGTCGCGCGGCGCCTGGTCGAGCTGGGCCGCGGGGCCCGGTCGGAGGCGCAGGTGAAGACGCGCCAACCGCTGCGGCGCATCCTCGTGCCGGGGGCGTCCTTCGCGAAGTTGGGGGCCGAGCTGGTCGCGGAGATCGCCAACGAGCTCAACGTGGGCGCGGTGGAGTCGTTCGCCTCGGCCGGTGACGTGGTCGACTACACAGCCAAGGGCAATTTCCGGGCGCTGGGCAAGCGGTTCGGCAAGGACACCCCGAAGGTCGCCGCCGCGATCGCCGCCGCCGATGCTGCGGCGCTGGCCGTCGAGTTGGACGAGAAGGGGTCGGCGAGCGTCGACTTCGACGGCGGCACCGTGGTGAGCGCCGACGAGGTGCTGATCTCGGAGCGTCCGCGGGCGGGCTGGTCGGTGGTCAACGAGCAGGGCGAGACCGTCGCCCTGGATCTGGAACTGACCCAGGAACTCGTGCGCGCGGGCCTGGTCCGCGAGGTCATCCGCCTGGTGCAGGAACAGCGCAAGAGTTCCGGCCTGGAGGTGTCCGACCGGATCGCGCTGACCTGGACGGCCGACGGCGAACTGGCGCAGGCCCTGCGTGAGGCGTCGTCGTTCGTCGCCGAGGAGGTCTTGGCCACGTCCCTGAGCGAGGGCGAGCCGACCGGCGACGTCGTCTCCGACGAGGGCTTGGGGTTGCGTTTCGCCCTGTCGAAGGCCTGAT